>CAZNYV010000018.1:0-5792 GCA_964577355.1 uncultured Campylobacteraceae bacterium | reverse complement strand
AATTTTATATTAATGGTTCATCCATCTCGCTAGGAATCTCTACGCCCATAAGCTTCAGCACTGTAGGTGCTATATTGTTGAGCGAACCGCCTTTTACACTTTTTACCTCATCATCCATCACAAAACACCACACATCACCCACAGTATGATTTGTCAATGTCTCACCATTGTCATCTTTCATCTCTTCGCAGTTACCGTGATCGGAAGTCAACACAATAGAATAATCCTTCTCCTTGGCTTTTTCAATGATTTTGCCCAAGCACTCATCCACCGCCTCAACAGCCTTTATGCCTGCCTCAAATACTCCGGTATGCCCCACCATATCACCATTTGCAAAGTTGACAACAACAAAGTCATAACTATCATCCATGCCTTTTAGCACAGCATCGCAGACTTCATACGCACTCATGGAAGGCTTCTCGTCATATGTTCGCACTTTTGGACTATCAATCAGCACTCTTGTCTCATTTTCATACGGAGTCTCTACGCCACCATTGAGGAAAAATGTCACATGGGCGTATTTTTCTGTCTCAGATGTGTGAAGTTGAGAAAGCCCAGCTCTTGAAATAGTTTCTGCCAGAGTATTTTTCATCTCCTCTTTGCCAAAAAGTACTGGGGAGTTAAAAGATTTGCTGTATTCAGTCATAGTGGCGATATTGATTTTTTTGTAGTCTCTCTCAAAGTGAGCAAACTCACTCTCACCAAGTGCGCTCACGATCTCTATAGCTCTATCGCTTCTAAAATTGGCAAACAAGAAGCTATCGCCATTATTAAGTCCAGCATACTCATCAAATGCCACAGGAATTATAAACTCATCCAAAACGCCATTTGCATAGCTGTCATCAATATATTCCATAGGGTTTTTGGATGTTTTAGGCTTTGCCGCAGATATTGCCTCGTAGCCTAGCTTCACCCTGTCACTCCAACGATTATCCCTATCCATAGTGTAAAATCTACCTGCTAGTGTTGCTAGCACAATACTTTTGCCGTCACATATCTCCAATAGTTGCGACATATACTCTTTGGCACTCGTCGGACTAACATCTCTACCATCTGTTATAGCGTGAATATAGACTTTTTTACCAAGATTTTTTGCCAGTAGTGCTATGCCGATAATATGCTCTATGTGGGAGTGTACACCGCCATCGGAGAGCAATCCAGCTATGTGAAAAGTGTCACTTTTTGAAAATAGAGTATTTAATGCTTCGTTTTTAGCCAAAGAGCCATCCTCCAGAGCCAGAGAGACTTTGACCAAGTCTTGATATGAAACTCTACCAGAGCCTATCGTCATATGACCCACTTCACTATTTCCCATCTGTCCATCAGGCAAGCCGACATGAAGCCCATAAGTATGTATCAAGGAATAAGGTACATTTGCGAAAAGATAATCATATGTTGGTTTTTTGGCACTATAAAATGCATTGAAACTGTTTTTACAGCTATATCCAATGCCGTCTGTTATTACTAATACTGTTTTTTTTCTCATAAATATTTGGACTCTTTTTTGCTTTTTGTATTTATTGGTCTTAGACAAAGTTTACTACAATTTCGCTTTTTAAAAAGTGGTTACACCTTTAAATAACAATAAATGAGGACTAAAATGCTATATTGGCTTTGGAATAGTTTCGGAATAAATATTTTTCACTATTTGACAGTTCGCGCACTAATTGGATTTTTCGTTGCATTCTTTTTGACAATAGTTGCGATGCCTTTTTTTATCAACTGGGCAAAGTCAAAAAAAATGAGACAACCAATATATGAGCACGCCCCAAAAACACACGAAGGCAAGAAAAACACACCCACGATGGGCGGACTCGTATTTATGTCGTCCATCCTCACCGCAACACTAATATGTGCAAACATCACCGACAAATACATTTTGACAGCAATTTTTATCATTATATCTTTCACAGCTATAGGCTTCACTGACGACATCGGCAAGATAACTGGAGGGGACAATACGCTAGGACTTTCGCCTAGAACAAAGCTTGTTGGTCAGTTCACTTTTGCAGCGATTGCTGGTGGTGCGATTTACTTTTTTGCTGGCTTCCCAACCACTTTTTATGTTCCATTTGTAAAATCAGCAGTTTTTGATTTTGGTATATTAGCTATAGTTTTTTGGGCGCTTGTGATGGTTTCCAGCTCAAATGCAGTCAACCTGACAGATGGGCTCGATGGGCTCGCAACAGTACCTAGTGTATTTGCATTTGTCTCACTAGGCGTACTCATCTATATCACAGGAAATGCTGTTCTCAGCAGCTACCTATTTATGCCAAAAGTAGTTGGTGTTGGTGAACTGATGGTTGTTTCTTTTAGTGTCGTAGGCGCTTTGCTTGGCTTTTTGTGGTACAACTCAAATCCAGCCGAAGTCTTCATGGGCGACACAGGAAGCCTTCCGATAGGCGCGCTTATTGGATTTATGGCAGTAGTATCAAAAAGCGAAATTCTACTTATCGCCATCGGGTTTATCTTTGTTATCGAAACTCTATCGGTTATCATTCAGGTCACAAGCTATCGTTCACGCGGCAAGAGAGTCTTTTTGATGGCTCCGATACACCACCATTTCGAGATGAAAAGATGGGCTGAAAACAAAATCATCGTCAGATTTTGGATTATCTCGCTACTGTCAAACATCATCGCCCTCCTAAGCATCAAAATCAGATGACGCTTTTTGGCTACGGCAAGACAACTCAGGCAATAGCCAAGAGATTTGGAAACTGTGATATTTTTGACGATAAATTTACAGAGATTTCTATCGACGAATTTGGCAATCGACTTCTGCCGACACACATGTTTGACCCTGAGGGTTCTGAGCTGGAAGTCACCAGCCCAGGCATCTCGCCATCGCATCCATTGACACTAAGCGCCAAAAATCTTATCAGCGAATATGACCTTTTTGCCACAGATATGCCTTTTAGCATCTGGATTAGTGGCACAAACGGCAAAACAACAACCACGCAAATGATGCAATTTTTACTCGAAAAAAGAGGCTCACAGGTTGGTGGAAATATCGGCGAACCACTAGCAAATCTGGACAAAAATGCCTCCATGTGGGTGCTCGAGACCAGTTCTTTTACGATGCACTACACACAAAAAGCATCACCAAACATCTACCTACTACTGCCTATCACGCCCGACCATGTCAGCTGGCACGGCTCACAAGAGGAGTACGAAAAAGCAAAGCTAAAACCGTTTGCCTCCATGAGAGAGGGAGAGATGATTATCGCTCCAGCAAAATTTGCCAATATTCCAACTGACGGATTTTTTGTCGGTTATGACTCGATAGAAGATTTGGCAACATATTTTGGTATCGACCTCTCCAAAATCAGATTCAAGGGAGTCTTTTTATTCGATGCCATCATGGCTTTGGCTGTCACAAAGGCACTGTTTGACGAGATAGACTATGACAAAATCAACTCGTTTGTCATCGACGGACATAGACAAGAAGAGTTTACTGATTCATCTGGTAGGCTATGGGTGGACGATAGCAAAGCCACGAACCTAGACGCCACAATAGAGGCAATCAAAAACTTTTACGACAAAAAAATATACTTGATACTTGGCGGAGATGACAAAGGGCAAGATTTATCAGGGCTATTTGAGTTTCTAAAAGGCAAAAATATCGAGATATTCGCCATCGGCTCAAATGCTGATAGACTCGAAAATCTTTGCACACAGATAGAAATGAGTTGTCACAAATGCGACCATCTGGAGATAGCTGTCAAAATGATGTCCGAAAAACACAACAGTGAGAGCGTGGGACTGCTCTCACCTGCCGCTGCCAGTCTTGACCAATTCAGCTCTTACAAGGAAAGAGGTGATAAATTCAAATCTTTTGTGAGAAGTTTAAGCTAAACTTTAAATATTTTCCACTATAATCCCGTTTCGTTTTTCACAAAACAAGTGGCTCGATAGCTCAGTTGGTAGAGCAGCAGATTGAAAATCTGCGTGTCGACGGTTCGATTCCGCCTCGAGCCACCACTTGAAAAACTTTCTAACATTCCGAATTAGCTCAGCGGTAGAGTAGGTGACTGTTAATCACTTGGTCGCAGGTTCGAATCCTGCATTCGGAGCCACTTTCTTCTTTCTAAAATAATCCAAAAATAAACCCGACAAAACCCACAAAATCAAGCTCTGAAATATCTTATATCCAATAATAAATTTTGCAATATTTTGTTAAAATCGCCTCAAAAGACACTAGGTAAATATTATCAAAATGACAACCAATCTGCTCAAGCCCTCGATTCTCAAAAGAATCGCATTCTTTTTGATATTTGATGCACTTTTTTCGCTAACAACATTCTATATTTCATACCTCTTGCGGTTCAATTTTTATATGCCAAAGCTATTTGCAGTCCATTTTTACAAGCTATTTTTTATCCTTTTGACGCTAAAGCTTCTCTTTTTTTGGTTTCTAGGTATCTACAAGGTGCCATGGAGATTTTTTGCACTCAAAAATATCATCACGCTGCTCAAAGCACATATTTATGCCTACACACTTTTTGGAATTTTCTTTATAGTCGCATATTACGAACGAATGAACATACTGCCTCGCTCGGTCATCTTTATAGATTTTGCCCTGTCTCTTTGTGCTCTGTCGATGTTCCGTGTCGCAAAAAGAGTCTACGCCGAGAACCGTATTCAAAAAAGCGCGCCAGCCATCATTATCGGAGCAAACGCCGAAGCGGAACTGGTCGCTAGACATCTAATGGGCACAAATGGCGGATACTACCCTGTAGCCATAGCTGACGACGATAGACAAAAGATTGGCACTATCATATATGGACTCAAGGTCTACAACATCTCAAAAATATCGGACCTACTCAAAAATGAACAGATAGAAACAGCGATAATCACAAAAATATATGAACCAAAAGAGCTTGACAGAGTTTGTGAGAACCTCAGTCAAATCGGCATAAAAACCATCAAAAAAGGGCATTTTCTAGCTGACCATGCAGATATAGAAGATGTCTCGATAGAAGACTTGCTCGCTCGCGCACCAAAAGACCTAGACAAAGATACAATTTGTAGCTTCATAGAGGGCAAAGTCGTCATGATAACTGGTGCTGGCGGAAGCATAGGTAGCGAGATAGCTAGACAGTGCGCTAGATACGGAGCGACAAAGCTAGTCTTGGTAGAAAACAGCGAATACAATCTCTACAAAATCACCGAGGAGCTAGGCTCATTCGATATTGACTCAAAACTTGTAGATGTATCTGATCTATCTGCGCTCAAGCTTGTTTTTGAAAACTCTCATCCAAATATAGTCATCCATGCAGCAGCATACAAACATGTACCACTGGCAGAAGAGAATCCGTATCAATGCGCCAGAAACAATATCGTAGGTACAAAAAACTGTGTTGATTTGGCTATAGAGTTTGGTGCGCAAAAATTTGTCCTCATCTCTACAGACAAAGCCGTCCGTCCAACAAACATCATGGGAGCGACAAAGAGAGTCTGCGAGCTATATGTACAAAATATCAAAAGAGAACATCCAAACAGCATTACCGAAGTCGCGGCTGTTAGATTCGGCAATGTCATAGGCTCATCAGGCTCAGTCGTGCCAAAGTTCAAAGAACAAATCGCAAAAGGTGGTCCAATCACCGTAACTCACCCTGAAATCGAGAGATACTTTATGCTTATCTCAGAGGCTTGTGAACTGGTACTTCAAGCAGGAGCTATCGCAAAGGGTGGAGAGATTTTTGTACTAGATATGGGGGAACGAGTCCGAATCGTAGATTTGGCTCACAAAATGCTAGAACTTAGCGGAAAACTCGGCGATATAGAGATAG
>CAZNYV010000017.1:0-20575 GCA_964577355.1 uncultured Campylobacteraceae bacterium | reverse complement strand
TTGTATGAGTGTATGTTGAATCTCGGCGGTACTCATACAGTCGCGAAACTGTATTTTTGCATCTACTTCTAACTCGCTCTGAGCTACATTTTTTAGCCCAGCGACCGCATCGGCAGTAAATTTTTGGATTTTTCTAATATCCAGTTCTTCCAATACACCATCCCGTTTTACTACCTTTATCATCCAAACACCCTTGCAAAAATTTTATCGATATTTTTTGTGTAATAGTCAAAGCAAAAACAATTCCTGATTTCCTCTTCGCTCAGTTTTGTTCTCAACTCTTCGTCAGCTAGTAGATTTTGCAGGTAAAGTGACTCGCCAGCTTCGTTTACGGCTCTTTTGCCCTCTTGCAGGTCAGCCCACACTTTCATCGCATTTCTCTGTACGAATCTATACGCATCCTCACGGCTCACGCCTTTGAGTGGTAGTTCTAGTAGGATTCTTTGTGAGAATACGAGTCCGCCTGTGAGGTTGAGGTTTTTCATCATGTTTTCTGGATAAACGACTAGCTTGCTGATGACGCTATCAAATCTCGCCAGCATAAAATCAGTGGTGATAAACGCATCCGGCAGGATAAATCTCTCAACAGAAGAGTGACTGATGTCTCTCTCGTGCCAAAGAGCCACATTTTCCATCGCTGGCATTGCGTATGAGCGAATCATTCTGGCTAGTCCCGTGATATTTTCTGTGAGAATCGGATTTCGCTTGTGAGGCATCGCGCTTGAGCCTTTTTGACCTGGGGCGAAATACTCTTCAGCCTCGTACACTTCTGTACGCTGAAGGTGTCTGATTTCTACGGCGAACTTCTCGATAGAGCTAGCTAGAAGTGAAAGTGCTGTGATGACTCTAGCGTATCTGTCTCGCTGGATTACTTGATTGGATGCAGGAGCTGTTTTGAGTCCTAGGAACTGGCAGGTTAGCTCTTCTAGCTCTATTGGAGAGTGGGCGATATTCCCCATCGCACCGCTGACCATGCCGTATCTGATGTTTTCGTTTGCCGCTTCGATGTTTTGGAGGTGGCGATTTAGCTCGTCATACCAGATGGCTAGTTTGAGTCCAAATGTTATCGGCTCTCCGTGGATTCCGTGGCTTCTGCCGACACATAGCGTCATTTTGTGCTCATTGGCTCTTTGCTTTACGCTCGCCATGACTTTTTTGACATCTTCGATGATAATATCCATAGATGCGCCGATTTGTAGTGCGATGGCAGTATCTATCGTGTCAGAGCTGGTCATCCCATAATGCACCCATCTGCTCTCTTCGCCTAGGCTCTTTGAAACAGAGGTCAAAAATGCTATCACATCGTGCTTTGTAGTTTTTTCTATTTCGTCAATTTCTGCAGTATCAAATGAGGCGTTTTCTATGATTTTTTTGGTATCTTCATCTGGTATCAGACCGAGCCTGTTCCAAGCTTTGACAGCGGCTATTTCAACATCCAACCAAGCCTTATACCTAGCGTCTTGAGTCCATAGAGATTTCATCTCTTCTCGTGCGTATCTTTCTACCATTCATAATATCCATTTTTTTAATTTAACAAGTTTACAATGGTAGCCAAAAAGGGCTAAAACTGGCTAGTAGATTAGACTGTTTTCGAGTAGTTTTTTGCGCATGTTTTGCATTTGATTGTGTTTATTCTGGCACCAATCTGGAGCTATGAGGGTATCATCTTCAATGCCAGCCGATACTCTTTGCACGCTAATATTGTTTGGTAACATTTTTATTGATTCAGCTAGAACACTCAAAAACTCTTCTTCGGTGATGGGTGTAAATTTTCCATTTCTAATATCATTTGCCATTGCAGTATTTTTGACAACATATAGAGGGTGAAATTTAAAAGAATCCACACCTAGGTCAATGGAGCGTTTGACGCTTTCTAGCATCATCTCTCTATTCTCATCTGGCAAACCGAAGATTAGATGACCACACACATTGAGACCCCGTTTTTTGCAAGCTTTTACTGCATGCTCGATGCTAGTTAAGTCATGACAGCGATTTATTTTGGATAGAGTTTCGTTGCAGGCAGACTGAATGCCAAACTCTATCCAAATTTCGTGCTTGCTTGAGAGTTCCGCTAGGTAGTCTAGGAGCTTTTCATCTATACAGTCGCTTCTCGTACCAATAGACAAGCCGATTGCACCATCCAAAGATAGAGCTTTTTCATATAAGGCCTTTAGTGTACTTAGTGGGGCGTAGGTGTTTGAAAAAGATTGGAAATATACCAAAAACCCTTCTGCTTTGAATTTTTTTGTCAGTTTTGTTTTTGTTTTTTCATATTGTGATTCAAGAGCTAGAAACTGCATTTCCAAATATGGATTGTGTGACGAGAAGTGGTTGAGACTTGCTTTTTTCGGTTGAATCGACCTGTTTAGATTTGGGCTAAACGACTCATTTTCGCAAAATGAGCAGCCTCCAACGCCGACTGTGCCATCGATGTTGGGGCATGTAAATCCAGGGAGACTGATTGGGATTTTGTATATTTTTTTGGCAAATTTCTCACGCAAATACCTACCGAATGTTCGTACAACTCTCAAAACTAAACTGGGTACTCCCCACTGAAACAGGCGGTGCAAAAGCTATTATCTTCACCGTGTACGCTTTTGATAAGGCTATCTACTGAGAGGTAGGCTAAAGAGTCTGCACCTATAAATTTCCTAACATCTTCTACGGATTTTGATGAACTTATTAGGTGTGTTTTGTCAGGCGTGTCTATGCCATAGTAGCAAGGGTCGCCCGTTGGTGGGCTTGATATTCTCATGTGAACCTCTTTGGCTCCAGCGTCTTTGAGCATCCTGACTATTTGCTTGCTCGTGGTGCCTCTGACGATACTATCATCTACAACAACAAGTCTTTTGCCTGAAATTAGCTCTTTTATTGGGCTTAGTTTCATTCGTACTTTGAGGTCTCTTATCTCTTGTGCTGGCTCGATAAATGTTCGACCGACATAGTGATTTCTGATAATTCCAAGCTCGAATGGGATTCCGCTCTCTTTGGAGTAGCCGATAGCAGAAGGCAGTCCGCTGTCTGGAACTGGTATAACCATATCAGCCTCTACTTGCAGCTCTTTTGATAGTAGTCTTCCCATCTCAACCCTAGTGGCATAGGCGCTCATGCCAAACAGATTTGTGTCTGGTCTGGCAAAATATACATGTTCAAAAACACATTTTTTTGGTGTGGCTGCAGCAATTCTGAAGCTTTGAGGTTCTTTGCCCTCTTCAAATACAACCATCTCGCCAGGCTCTACTTCGCGGACAAATTTTGCACCAGCCAAATCAAGTGCACAGGTTTCACTAGCTACCATCCAGCCATCTTTGCCTATTTTGCCTAGTACCAATGGGCGAAAACCATGCGGGTCTCTAGTTGCAAACATTTTTGACCTAGACAAAAATATGAAGCTATAAGCCCCCTTGACTGTATTTACAGCATCTACTATTCTATCTTTTAGCCTTGTTCTATCGCTTCTACTAATGAGGTGTGCCAAGTTTTCAGTATCCATCGAGCTTTGAAAAATTGCACCATGCTTTATTAAATCTGTTCTTATATCTTTTGCGTTTGTAAGATTTCCATTGTGAACTATTGACATTTCACCCAAATCATATCTGGCAAATACGGGTTGTGCATCAAGTATGCTATCTTCACCAGCTGTAGAATATCTATTGTGTCCAACAGCCATTGAGCCAGCCAATTTGTCTAGTTTTTCATTATTGAAAACACTAGCCACCAAGCCTCTATCTTTTATTGTAAATATTTTTTTACCATTCGCACTACTAATACCGCACGCTTCTTGACCACGATGCTGCATGGCAAACAGTGCCAAATAAGCAGATTTTGCCGCTGATGGCACCCCGAAAACCCCAACTACTGCACACATAGAAAACCTTTTGAACAAAAATTAGGATGGCATTTTACAACTTCTTTGGCTAAAATCCCGTCCTCAAACAAAACAGGGAGAATCGGAATATGGAAGTTGGAAGCGTAGCGACTGAATTTACGCTAAAAAATCAGGATGATATAGAGGTTAGTCTTAGGGATTTTATTGGCAAGTGGGTGGTGCTATATTTTTATCCAAAGGATGATACACCAGGGTGTACAGCTGAGGCGTGTGAATTTACAAATGAGTTCAAAGGGTTCGTAAATCTGGATGCGGTGGTGCTTGGGATTTCACCAGACAGCACAGAGCGACATGCAAAATTTATTCAAAAATATAGCCTCAAAGTCACTCTTCTAAGTGATAGCGACAAGAAGGTTTTGTCTGCTTACAATGCTTACGGTGAAAAACAACTGTACGGCAAAACTGTTTTTGGTGTCAAAAGATCAACATATCTGATAGACCCAAAAGGCAAGGTGGCGAAGATATGGACGGGTGTAAAAGCTAAGGGGCATGCAAGCGTGGTCAAAGAAGAGTTGACGAGGTTGCAACAGGGTTGCTAGGTCAAGAATGTCTATATTTAGACGATTTATAATTGAATACAAGGAGGTCTAAATGACAATAAATAGTTCGACTATGAGCAATATGCAAGACGCGATGTCTCTACAAAAACCTACCAAGCCTTCGGAGCCTATGGCACCAGTTGGTGGTAATGTAGAAAATAGACAACCGCCTAGCGAACCACAGAAGCCATCTAGCTCTGATGGTACAAAAGCTCTAGGCGTCGGCAACGCGCTTGATATTCAGGGGTGAGGTTTTACCTCCCCTTTATTTTTAGTTTTCTAATATCTTTGGCAGGGTGATACCTGTCTGACCATCATATTTCCCGCCTCTATCCTTGTAGCTAACCTCGCACTGCTCATCGCCCTCAAAAAATAGTACTTGCGCAATACCTTCGTTGGCATATATTTTGGCTGGAAGTGGTGTTGTGTTCGATATTTCTATGGTTATATGTCCTTCAAAATCAGGCTCAAATGGTGTTACATTGACTATGATTCCACACCTTGCATAAGTACTTTTTCCAAGGCAAACAGCCAAGACATTTCTAGGAATTTTGAAGTACTCGACAGTTCGTGCTAGTGCAAAAGAGTTTGGTGGTACTATACAGACATCCCCTGTAAAATCTACTACATTGTTTTCGTGGAAATCTTTTGGGTCAATAACGGTTGCATTGATATTTGTAAAAATCTTGAATTCGTTTGAAACTCGTATATCATATCCATACGAACTAAGACCATAACTAACCACACCTTTGCCAGTCAAACGCTCGCAAAACGGCTCAATCATTTTTTCTTTTAATGATTTCTCTCTAATCCAACTGTCAGCTTTCAAGCCCATTTTCATACCTTTTTTGTAATTTTTGCTGAAATTTTCTCAAAAATCTCTAATTTTCACGACAATTTATAGCATTTTTTGATATTATAACCGCAAAAGCCCAAAAAATTAGGAGCGGTTAAATGGAATTTGAAAGTATAAAAGAACTTGTAAAGCTTTTTGATAAGAGCTCACTATCAAAGTTAAGCGTCCAAAAAGACGAATTTAGTATTAATCTTGAAAAATATACAGGTGAGGCAGTAGTTGCTCCTCAGCCAGTAAAAGTCACAAGTGTACCACAAGTGGTAGTTGCTGAAGCAGCTTCAGTGGCAGCTCAACCTGCAGTGGCACCAATCGCTGAAGTAAAAAAGGGTGAAATTGTAACATCACCAATGGTTGGTACATTCTACAAAGCGCCTTCACCAGATAGTCCAGCATATGCGAAAGTTGGCGAAGTTGTCAAAAAAGGCAAATCAATGTGTATTATTGAGGCTATGAAGATTATGAACGAAATTGAGTCAGACTATGATTGCAAAATTGTAGAAATTTTGGTAGAAGACGGTCAGCCGGTTGAGTATGACATGCCTCTATTTAGGGTGGAAAAAATATAATGAGTGTACAAAAAAAAGAGATTAAAAGAATACTTGTTGCCAATAGAGGCGAGATTGCTCTAAGAGCTATTAGAACTATAAAAGAGATGGGCAAACAAGCTGTTGCTGTGTATTCAACAGGTGACAAAGATGCGTTGTATTTGAAGTATGCAGATGTTGCAGTTTGTATTGGTGGTCCAAAATCATCTGAGAGCTACCTGAACATTCCAGCTATTATCACAGCTGCTGAGATAACCGAATCAGATGCTATTTTCCCTGGATATGGGTTTTTGAGTGAGAATGAGCATTTTGTTGAGGCTTGCGAAAAACACAATATCATATTTATCGGACCATCAACTAGGGTAATGCAGATGATGAGCGATAAGTCAAAAGCAAAAGCTGTAATGCAAGAAGCAGGTGTGCCTGTTATTCCTGGTAGCGAAGGTATTATCCAAGACATCGAAGATGCAAAGAAAAAAGCTTTAGAGGTAGGTTATCCGATAATCTTAAAAGCTTCTGCTGGTGGTGGCGGAAGAGGTATGAGGGTTGTAGAAGACGAAAGTTATATCGAGAATGCCTATCTAGCGGCTAGTTCTGAGGCACTTGGTGCGTTTGGTAACGGCGCTATTTATATGGAAAAATATATCAAAAAACCAAGACATATTGAGATGCAAATAATTGCTGATAAACATGGCAACTGCATACATTTGGGTGAGAGAGATTGTTCGCTTCAAAGAAGACATCAAAAGGTGATTGAAGAATCTCCTGCGATTTTGCTTGATGACGCTACAAGAAAAAAACTACACGAAGCTGCGGTCAAAGCATCATTGCATATTGGTTATGAAAATGCTGGTACGATAGAATTTTTGGCTGATGAGCAAAAAAACTTCTATTTTATGGAGATGAACACAAGGCTACAGGTTGAACACCCGGTTAGCGAGATGGTTTCAAATGTTGACTTGATTGAGATGATGATTCGCGTGGCTGAGGGTGAAAAACTGCCAGCACAAAAGACTATTACGCAAAAAGGTCACTCTATAGAGTGTAGGATTACTGCAGAAGACCCAGTAAGATTTATGCCAAATCCTGGAAAAATCAAACAATGGATAATGCCAGGGGGTAAGGATGTAAGATTAGACAGTCACTGCTATGCTGGCTATATTGTTCCACCTCATTATGACTCATTGATAGGCAAAGTGATTGTTTGGGCTGAAGACAGAGAAAAGGCTATTGCGAAGATGAGTAGGGCTCTTGGTGAGATGGAAATAAGTGGAATCAAAACAACTATTGAATTTCACAAGCAGATGATGAGAAATCCTGATTTCCACTCAAATGACTATGATACAAAATATCTTGAAAACTGGCAGATAACCCAAGAGTAGTTTTTGGAACGCTATTTGTTTTGGTATTAAAAAGTACGAGATAAGGACCAGGGATGAGAATAGATAGTAGCAGGGTTGTAAATGAATTTGACAACAAAAGAGTTCAAGAGCAGCCGCAACAAAAAGTAGAGGTCAACAAAAGCTTTGAAACCGAATTAGCTGATGGTGTTAAGAGTGATATAAAACAGGGTTCTATCACGCCAATGGTTGAGGAAATCAAAACTGCAAATAGTGCTCTAGCTCACCTATCAAAAGTTGGTGGTGCTGTGGGTCAAATGAGTGGTGATAAAATGGAGAATGCAATGGCTGATTTGAGAAAAATTACAAGTAGTCTAAAAGATATACTAAACAAAAATCTAACAGCTATCAATGAGCCTAATGGAGCTACATATTCAGCTGATGAGATGAAAAGTACACTATCAAACAAAAGCTTTGCAAGTGCACACAACTTTGACTATCTTGCTAGTAAGGCAGACGCTCTACTAGCCTAATCAAAACAAGCTAAGTATCAAAATGCTTAGCTGTTTCTTCTTCTTTTATCCAATTCCGATTGGATTTTATTTCTCACTTCCTCGTACCAATCATCACCTTTTTGTGGAACAAAAGATTCCAAAGGTATTATCACCAGCTCATTTTTGGATAGCGTAGCAAGGCTGAAATGGTTTGGATTTAGGAATCCCGCACTATCGACCACTACTATTGGCTGGATTCTTAGTCCTAGTTTTTCAGCTATCATCTTTGCTCCAGGCTTGAATGGCAATAGTTGCAGTTCTTTGCCTCTTGTGCCCTCTGGAAAGATTACTACTGGTCGATTGTCAGCTAGTCTATCCTTGACATCGGCAAATAGTTTGACAAGTCCTGCCTTGTCCTCTCTGTCAACACTAATCATTTTTGGAGCTTTGTTGATGTGCCCATAATATGGATACTCTGTAATCTCTTTTTTTGAGACCCAGCAGAGATTTTGTGGATGGACAGCCTCAATAGAGATAATATCAAGCATGCTTTGGTGGTTTACGATTAGTAGTTGTGCGTTTGTGTCGAATTCACCATCTACTCTAACTTTTGTACCAATGCAAAACATGATAGTCTGACACATTATTCGGCGAACCGCTCTGTTTTTTGGTCTAAAAATATAAAAAAATGGGATGAAAAGAGCAATAATAAGAGCAATCAAAATGTATCGTAAAAAGGATCTAGTTTTTGTCAAGACATTCACTCCTTACCCAGCCGATTTTTCCATCTTTTAGTTTGATTTTTACAAACCCATCAGCCTCTTTTAGTTTCTCGATAGGTGTATCTTCGCTTGCTTTGAAAAAGGCTGTAGAACCTTCAGTAGGCAGCAGATATACGACAGTATCTTTTTTGATTTTGGCTTCTTCATTCGGGATAAATAAAAACAAGAAACCAGAGCCGATAACGGCAAAAATAAGTATCAGAAAAATCTTGTCTCTTTTGAAATAATAAATAGCGTACAAGATTGTGGCAATCAGCGAAACAACTATAAAGACATAAAGGGCTTTGTCTTTACTTTTTGGAGAAAGGTCAGTTTGTGTGCTCACTTTGTCCTCAAAATTTGACAAATCAAGTTTTAGGGATACTGATTGAAGTTGGTCTTTTTCTGTGTTTAGATACTGAAATTCTAGTGTGTCTTGACTACTTGGTAGTACAACATAGTAGAACAAGGTGACATCGTCACTTGTGAATTTGAGTTTGTTTATACCTTGTGAAGATATATTTTTTAGCTTGAAATCATCAAGATCAGCCAGAGTAGCCTGTACTTCAAATGCCAAAATATTGTTGTTGTCATCGTATTTATCGATTTTGTAGTTTGAGATTTTTAGGTTTTGTGCTGAGATGTTAGCAAATGTTGATGAGCTTGGCAAAGGAAGTGCGTCGTAGTTTTTGCCCTCCAGCGTACTGGCATCTTTATCATTACCGCCACTGAAGTTTACAACAAAGTCGGGAGTTCTAATTTTGTCACTGATAACTTTGTATAGCAGGGTGAGAGTGGTTGTGCCATCTTTGTTAGTACTAAATTGTGTTCCCTGATTGAGAAGTTTGATACCATCGTCTTTGGATGCGGTATATGATATGTTGGGCGCACCATTCGTTCCGAGAAGCGCTTTTAGCTTTATTGCAAAAATTTGGTTTTTGTATAGTTTGAGAGGTATTTCATCATAGGAAACTACGATTGTTTGCTCTGATGGATGATAGATTGTCGAGTTGTTATCGGCACCAAAAAGAGTGGTGCCAAAAACAAACGCACAAATTAGAATGAGTTGTTTCATAATCCTAGCATTTTTATGAAATTGCTTTTTTTAAAAATGACTCAAGTAGTTTTGCGCCACTATTGCTACCGAGTTCATTTTCGCAAGCTCTCTCCGGGTGAGGCATTAGACCAAATACATTTTTGTTTTTATTGCAAATACCAGCTATATTATCTATTGAACCGTTCAGACTTTTTTCGCTTCCATCGCTATTTGCATATTTCAACACAACTTGATTATTTGCATAAAGCTCTTTTAGTGTGGCATCGTCACAGAAGTAGTTACCCTCAGCATGTGCAACAGGCATCATAATAAGTTCGCCAATCTCCGTTTGGGCTGCGAACGCATTTTGGTTGTTAACTACTTTTACAAACTCGTGTGAGCTGATGAAATGCAGATTTTCATTTCGTTTCATAGCTCCTGGAAGTAGTCCGCTTTCAAGCAAAATCTGAAATCCGTTACAAATACCAAGTACCATTCCGCCATTGTCCGCGAACTCTTTGACAGCTTTCATGATTGGTGAAAACCTAGCTATCGCACCGCTTCTGAGATAATCGCCATAACTGAATCCACCAGGTACGATTACAGCCTTTGTGCCTTCAGGAAGCGACTCTTCTTTGTGCCAAACGACTTTTGCCTCAAATCCTAGTTTTTTGACAGCGTACTCTGTATCTCTCTCGCAGTTTGTGCCAGGGAAAAACGGTATAACTATCATTTGACTAGCTCGATAGTGTAGTTCTCGACAACAGTGTTTGCTAGAACTGTTTCGCACATCTCAGTTACTTTTGCAAGTGCGATTTTTTCATCTGTTTGTGACAGTTCAAGAATGATTTGCTTTCCTATTCTTACTTCATTTACGCCTTCAAAGTGAAGTGTGTGTAGTGCATGGTGAACAGCTTTGCCTTGTGGGTCTAGTACACCATCTTTCAAAAATACATTTACGATTGCTTTCATCCTAATATCCTTTTCAATACTTCTTCATATCCAGCTTTTACATTGCCCAAATCTTGTCTAAATCTATCTTTGTCTAGTTTTTCTAGTGTGGTCTTGTCCCATAATCTGCAGCTGTCAGGGCTGATTTCATCTGCTAGTAGTATCTCTCCGTTTGCATCAATACCGAACTCTAGTTTGAAGTCTACCAAAATCAAATTTTTTGAGTCAAAGAAAGGTCGCAATGTGTTGTTTACTTTTTTGCCAAGCTCTCTTAGTGCGTCAAGTTGAGCTCTCTCTTTGACGCAACCAAGCAGGAGTGAGTGTTCGTCGTTAATAAGTGGGTCGCCAAGTGAGTCATCTTTGTAGTAAAATTCAACTAGCGTGAACTCAAGCTCTTTACCTTCGGCAATACCAAGTCGTTTTGTTAGACTGCCTGTTGCGATGTTTCGCACAACCACTTCGATTGGTATGATTGAGACTTTTTTTACAACCATTTCGTTGTCGCTGATGACGCTTAGCATATGTGTTTTGACACCGTTTTTCTCTAGCAAATCAAAAAGTTGTTTACTGATTTTGCAGTTAAGCGCACCTTTGCCTGATTCTGTCCCTTTTTTGAGAGCATTAAACGCAGTCAAATCATCTTTGAATTCAGAGATGAGTACGCCAGCATCGTCAGTTGCAAAGAGTCTTTTGCCCTTGCCTTCGTATAGTAGTTCTTTTTTATTCATAAAAACCTCATTTTTTGTTGATTATCATAAGCCCTTTGAGTACACCGAGGGCTGTTTGGAATTGCAAATCTTTTGACAAATTGTCATCGCCAAGAGCAGCTTCTTTTGAATTCTTTGGCTTCTCTTCTTTGGTGTTGTGCGCATGCTCTTTTGAGTCTTTGCTACTATCTAGTTTTTCTAGTTCACCTTGCAAATGTTTTTTCAGGTCAGCCTCTTTTATGCTGAACTCATCTTCGTTTTCTTTGATAACACCATTTGCTACTGTCACATCTGGTGTGACGCCGATAGCTTGTATTGTTCTGCCACTTGGTAGGTAGTATTTTGCGATAGTTAGTCTGATAGCGTCTGATTTTTCACTTTTTTCTAGTGGAAGTACTACTTGAACGCTTCCTTTGCCAAAAGTTTTTTCACCGATTATAACAGCTCTTTTGTGGTCTTGAAGCGCACCGCTTACGATTTCGCTAGCAGAGGCGCTGCCACCGTTGACAAGTACAACCATTGGCGTGTTTTTGTATTTTGCTTTTCCACTCGCATCATAGACGATGTTTTCATCTGGTGCTCTGCCTTTTTGCGACACTATTACGCCCTTGTCGATGAACATATCAGATAGCTCTACAGCTTGGTCTAGCAGTCCTCCTGGGTTGTTTCTGAGGTCGAGGATGATGCCGTTTAGTGCTTTTTCTTGCGAAAGCTCTTTTTCTACAGAATCTGATACTTTTTAGTCAAACGAACTGACCCTGATGTAGGCTATTCCACCATCTAGTTTTTTTGTGTAGACTGATTTGATATTGATAATATCTCTGATGATTGTGATTTTGAACGGTTTTTCTGCCTTTCTGACAAGAGTTAGCTCTATTTTTGTTTTTGGCTTGCCTCTCATGATGTTTACAGCTTCATCTATTGTCATATTTAGCGTAGATTTGTCATCTATTTTGAGGATGATATCACCAGCTTGTACGCCAGCTTTGTACGCAGGAGTGCCCTCTATCGGTGCTATGACGGTTAGGGCGCCGTTTTTCATACTGACCGTAATACCTAGTCCGCCGAACTCTCCCTCTGTATCTATCTTGAGGTCTTTGTACTGTTTTTCATCCATATAAGATGAGTGAGCATCGAGATTTGCTAGTAGACCTTGCAGTGATTTTTTGACTATGTCATCTATGGTTAGTTCGTCTACATAGTATTTCTGGATAGTGGCTACTACTTTTGTATATTTAGCCAAAGCATTTAGACTGCTATCTTCTTTTGATGGATTAGATAGCGCAATCAGGTCAGATTTCAGGAAGGCAAAACCACCTATAAGCCCAGCAACCAAGCCAGCAACTAGTATCTTTTTATTTTTCAAGAGAGTGTCCATATTGTGTTAGATTTAGAGCGAATAATACTAAAAGTAGGTTTAGAGGTGGTCTTTAGTCGAATATCAGTAGAATTATCATTGGCGTAGCAGATGATTGCTTGATTTCAAGAGGAAAGTCCGGGCTGCATTGGGGTAAGGATTCAGGTTAACGACCTGCCGTCGCAAGACGAGGGAAAGCGCAACAGAAAATAGACTACCGCGCAAGCGGAAAAGGTGAAACGGCGAGGTAAGAGCTCACCGGCTCTATGGCAACATAGAGCGCAAGGCAAGCCCAATCCGCAGCAAGAAGAGGTGGTAAAAGCCCCAAGCTTATGCTCTTCGCATGAATTTTATAGCGATATAAAAACTAGATAAATAATCATCAAATACAAAACTCGGCTTATAGCTACGCCTTTCAAAGCTATATGGCTTACGGGCGAAGCTACTTCATCCCTCTTTGTCTTTTGATATGTTCGTACGCACTGTTAATTTCTTTAAACTTTTGATTTGCAAATAGTATAAAATCTTCTGCCAAATCCTTTGAGTTGATTATGTCTGGGTGATATTGTTTAGCAAGTGATTTGTATGCTGATTTTATCTGCTCATCACTATCGTTTGGTTTGGATTTTAGTATTTCATAGTAATCTATTGTGTCGGACGAACAATTATTGGTGTTGGAACTATCTTTTTTAAATTCCTCAAATCGGCTATATAAGCTCATAAGTAGATTCTTATCCACTCCTAGAACTGACGCAATATCATTAACTACGAAGCTTTGCTTTATATTTTGTGTGCCATCGGCATATACTAATGCGACAAACCAATTCATCAGTAACATACAAAACTCTTCTCGTTCTTTTCTAGCAAACTCTTTTTCCAATATGGCAAGCATTATGTTGGTAACTTTTATGTGCTCCTTGAATGGGTCGCTCTTGGCATCTTCATAAATAGACTTCAAAATTCCTCTGAGGCTTGAATTTCCAGCAGATATGTTTGTAAGCACTTCACTAATTATTTTTGCTTCATTTTGAGATATTACTCCGTCAGCTTTTGCAATATATGCCACAAGAATGCTTACGCATCCAAAAATCGATTTTGTGGGTTCGGATGATGATATGTTTATTCTTTCTTTTGTGCCCATCTGTTTACCACAACTTCTGCAAAATTTAGCATTGTCTTTATTTTCACAACCACAAATTTTGCATTTGCCTAGAGGGGTATTTATTTCGTCAGTATTGCCTTTATTTTCTTTTTGAGATTCTTTATTGCTGAAAAACTTTCTAATGATAAAGTAGGCAACCGCCACAGGTATCAAGTGCTGTATGGTATCGCTCATTAAAATCCTTCAAGTTGTCTCAGTGTGCAGCCCCACAATTAGAACAAAAACTATCACCATCAATTGCTTCTGTTCCACAGGAAGAGCAATAATTAGTAGTTGTTGACGAATGCGCTGTAGCACTATTAAAGCTTTCTTCTTTTGGCTTTAGTAGTTGTTTATAGCCAAAGAAACCTAGAAAAATATACTGCAACACTTGAATAAAAAATAATGCAAATCCAATTGAGCCAGCTATCGTTCCAAGACTAGCCAAGAACATATTTTTAAATTCTTTATAATTATAGTAATCTAGAAAAGTAAAATCATCAACTAAATATTGATGCTCTTTTTGATTAATAACTAACAAATCAATGTTTTTATCGTTATGTTCAAAGCTCTTATAGCTATATGTAACATCTTCTCCAGAGTAACCATGCTTGCTGAGTAGTTGAAAAAATAAAGCATTTAGCGCGCAAATATCATCGAGTTTTTGAGAATTTGGGGTGCCAATTGGGGTTATTTTGCCGCTTGCAATATCTATTGTGTCGCCGTTTTTGTCTTTTATTAGAAATATAGTATTAGGACTTACGGTTCTGTTTTGTTCACGCCATTGTTTCCAGCAAGCATCACTTTCCATATGATTGTTTTTTATATCTTCTATCATAAAACTAGAAAGATTATTGTTTTTTGTGCGTTGTCCTATTTGCTTCCATTCTCTATAAAACCCTGACGATATAGGTTTATAGCTATCATTCATGGCAATAAAAAAATTTACAGGTATCGCACCGATGGCAATGATCGGTATCAAAATCACAAACAGTACATTCAAAACGAGAAAGATTCTTTTAAACATATAAACTATCCTTTATCAATTTTACATCCACATTTTCCACACTTTGTACAAAAAATATTTTTATACTCTGTTTTAGAGTTCGCATTAAAACTAGTGCTATATTTTGTGACTTCATTAAATTGCTACTCAAAAAAAATTTGCAACCATTTTACGACAAAGAAAATAAAACCTAATCAGAAAGTTTTATTTATAGCCTCCACTCATTCTGATTGAAAATACCAAGAACCACGATAGTTTCTCTATCCAAATCAATATAATACGGGATAGTGTATTTTTTGTAAATCAACTCACGGATATTTTTATCGTCGCTAGGTTTTGCTTTTCTGCATCTGTATGGGTTTTGTGGGATAGCGAGTATTTCTGAGATAAGGTTATCGTAGAAGTTTAAAGCTCTCTCAGGATTGTTTGTAGAGATGAAATCCAAAATAATCTGAAGCTCATCATTGAATCGCTCGGATTTTTCTATTTGCATTTTGCGAGTAGTTTTGCTCTCATATCATTCAAGCCATTTTCAAATGGTACGGTTTTGAGAGTGCCATCTTTGTACTCTTGTACTCTTTTTTCAACTTCGTTTTTGAGAGAGTTTGTTTGTACTTTTTTGACAGCATCTTTTGGCAGGGCATCAAGTAGTGCAGTGAATCTATCAATATAATCATCTCTAACACTGAGAGTCACCATTTGCATGTTCATAGTAGCCTCCATGATTTTTCCGTATTATAACCACAAATCAACAAAATTTTGAAATGATTTTTATCCAAAATACGCCATGCAAACAGCTATCGTTTTTAGCGTTATATGTGTAATATACGCTTTCGTACTTTGCTTTTGTAAATTTTATAATCTGCAAATTAAGCCCAATATTTTGAGGTAATTTGATGTCATCAAACAAACGAATATTTTTATCCCCTCCGCACATGGGAGCCAATGAGCAAAAATACATAAACGAGGCATTTGAGGCGAACTATATCACTTCTGCTGGGGAGCAGTTAGATAAGTTCGAGGCGAGTGCGCGAGAATTTTGTGGTGCTAAGCATGTCGTAGCCGTTTCGTGCGGTACGGCGGCGATTCATCTAGCACTTCGGGCGCATAACATAGCTGAGGGTGACGAGGTGTTGGCTTCGACATTTACTTTTATCGGCTCGGTCGCTCCGATATTGTATGAGAGATGCACGCCTGTTTTTATAGATTCGGATGAAGATAGCTGGAACCTTGACCCGTTACTTTTGTTAGAGGAACTATCTAGCCGTGCCAAAGTCGGAATCAAGATGCCAAAAACTCTGATTTTGACACACCTATACGGACAAATGGCAAAGGTTGATGAAATCAAAGCTATCTGTGACAAGTACGATATTTTGCTCATAGAAGATGCCGCGGAATCATTAGGCGCGACGCTTCATGACAAGCATAGTGGTACATTCGGGCAGGTAGGGATTTATTCATTTAACGGTAACAAAATCATCACGACAAGCGGTGGTGGTATGGTGGTCACGGATGATGAGAGGCTGGCTACAAAAATCAAATTTCTCTCGACGCAAGCTAGAGAGCCGTTCGCACATTATGAGCATGAGACATTTGGCTACAACTATCGTATGAGCAATATTTTGGCAGCGGTTGGTAGAGGTCAGATGGAGGTTCTAGAGGAGCGAATCGAGCGGAAGAGAGATATTTTCGATATTTATAAAGAGACTTTGAGTGAGATAAAGGGTATAGAGTTTATGCCGGAGATTCCGAACTCTATCGGCAATAGATGGCTAAGCGCCATAGTTTTGGACGAAAAGCTCCCCGTGACGCCAGAAGAAATCAGACTGGAGCTTGAAAATCACAATATCGAGTCTCGTCCGCTATGGAAGCCGATGCATATGCAACCGCTATTCAAAGGAGCAAAAGCTGTTATCAACGGTGTCTCTGAGAGATTGTTCGCTAGGGGGCTATGCTTGCCTAGTGGTACAGCGATGAGTGACGAGGATGTGATAAAAATCGCAGAAATAATCAAAAACTTCATAAAATCAAAAATCTAAAAAACGAGAGAACAAGATGAAATATACAGATATAGACTTCAACGGCAAAACAATCCTCATTACTGGTGGGGCTGGATTTGTAGGCTCAAACCTAGCTTTTCATATCCAAAACAACTATCCTGAGGCAAAAATCGTGATTTTTGATGCGTTTGTGCTCGGGCATTTCAAAAATCTAATCGGCTTCAAAGGTGAAGTGATAGGTGGTGACATCACTGACAAAGATGCTATGAAGAGACTTTGGGATTTCAAATTTGATTACATTTTCCATCAGGCAGCGATTTCTGATACGACTGTGATGGATCAAAAAAAGATGCTAGAAGCGAACACAAATGCTTTCAAAGACTTCCTCGACATGGCGGTGGAGATGAAAGCATCTATCGTATATGCAAGCTCTGCTGGTACATATGGCAACTCCGCTGCGCCAAATAGTGTAGGCAAGGGTGAAGAGCCTGAGAATGTATATGGATTTAGCAAGCTGATGATGGACAATCTAGGCTATGAATATATGAAAAAACACCCTTCTATGAATATTGTCGGGCTCAGATATTTCAATGTTTATGGTCCGAGAGAATACTACAAAGGCAAAACAGCTTCTATGATGCTGCAGCTCGGTCTGCAACTCCTTCGTGGTGAGACTCCAAAACTATTCAAATGGGGCGGACAAAAGAGAGACTTCGTCTATATAGAAGATGTTGTACAGGCAAATATCAAAGCGGCAAGTGCCAAAAAATGCGGTGTTTATAATGTCGGAGCTGGAGAGGCTAGGCAGTTTAATGAAGTGTTTGGACTTTTGACAACAAATCTTGGTGTTGAGGCGCAAGTGGAGTATGTAGATAATCCTTGGAAGTTCTACCAAAACCACACGGAGGCAGACATTGCTAGTAGCCGAGAGTTTTTGGGTTACAACCCTAGGTACCGTATCGAAGAGGGTATTGCAGAATATGCCGCAACTATCAAGACGATTCACGAGAAAGAGTCGAAATGAGTATCGCGAAATTTAAAAATTTCAAACCAAACATCCTCG
Source organism: uncultured Campylobacteraceae bacterium (assembly GCA_964577355.1). GTDB lineage: Bacteria > Campylobacterota > Campylobacteria > Campylobacterales > UBA6016 > CAZNYV01. Next base: position 2,890 of record CAZNYV010000017.1, on the reverse strand, counting down.
TTGTTGGCGACTTGATGCTTGATCGCTACCTATGGGGTAGTGCAGATAGAATCTCTCCTGAGGCTCCAGTGCCAGTCGTAGCCGTCAAAAAAGAGAGCGAGACGCTAGGTGGTGCTGGAAATGTGGCGAACAATCTAGTATCGCTTGGCGCAAATGTGACGATGCTGAGCGTCGTAGGGAATGATGAAACGGCACAAAAAGTACGCTCAAAGCTTGTCGGCGCTGGTGTGAAGGATGAGTTGATAATCGAAGAAGGCAGGAGCACTAGCCTCAAAACTAGAATTATGGCTACGCACTCGCAAATGTTGAGGTTTGATGTCGAAAGTGTTGTCGATATAGCTGATAGCTCCATAGCTGGGATTTTGCAATTTTGCAAAAATAATTTGAGCAGTTTTGACTGCCTGTTATTGTCTGACTACAAAAAAGGTGTTTTGGCTGACCACCTGACGAGAGAGCTAATAACTATGGCAAATGCTCTCTCGATTCCTGTGCTGGCAGACCCAAAAGGCAAAGATTATGGCAAATATTCTGGCGCTACACTTTTGACACCAAACAAAAAAGAAGCGAGCGAGGCGACTGGTATTAGCATAAATGACGAAGAGAGCCTGATACTTGCCGGTATGAAACTCAAAAACGAGATAAATCTAAAATACTCAATCATCACACTTTCAGAGGATGGCATAGGTATTTTTGATGAGAATAAGATTACTAAACTCCCGACCCTTGCTCGTGAGGTATATGATGTCACAGGCGCTGGTGATACCGTATTGGCAAGTCTCGCATTTGCTCTGAGCGCCAAAGTTGATATAGTGGAAGCGTGCGCCTTTGCGAATAAAGCTGCTGCGGTTGTCGTCACAAAAGTAGGCTCCGATACAGCTTCGGTCGATGAGATAGTTGCATATGAAAATAGTGAACAAAAAGATGGTTTCGAAGACAAGCTAGTCAGCCTAGAAGAAGTCGTGAAACTATCTGCGAGATACAAGCAAAAAGGCAAAAAAGTGGTCTTTACCAATGGTTGTTTTGATATTTTGCATTTTGGTCATGTCAAGTATCTAAGCGAAGCCAAAAAAGCGGGTGATATTTTGATTCTCGGGCTCAATACAGACAAGAGTGTCAGAGGGCTCAAGGGTGAGAATAGACCGATAAACTGTGAGTATGACAGAGCGATGGTTTTGGCTGGGCTTGAAGCTGTGGATTTTGTGGTGCTATTTGATGAAGAGACGCCACTAAATCTAATAAGTCAAATCGTTCCAAATGTTCTTGTCAAAGGTGCTGACTATAAGCCAGAGGAGATAGTGGGCTATGATGTTGTCACACAAAATGGTGGATGTGTCAAAACGATTGAGTTTGTAGAGGGTAAGTCTACTACCAAGACGATAGAGAGAATCGCAAAGAGTGTCTAAGCTCATCATTTATGGTGTGATTGCACTGTTTTTGTTGCCTGTAGTCTATTCGATAATTGCGGCTTTCACTCCAGAAAAAACCGTTAGTATGCAAGCGATAGATGCAGATAAAAGCGTAAAAACAGGTCAGCAGTTGTACCAAAAATGTGCAGTTTGTCATGGCGCAAACGGTGATGGAAGTGATGGGTATCCGAGTCTGAATACGATTGGCAAAGATGGGCTGTATGATAAGATGAGTGCTTTTTTGCACAATGCGAGTGGCTCTTCGAATCAGGCAATCATGAAAGGTCAGCTTGAGGGTATGAGTAATGACAACCTGAGAGCGTTGGCTGAATATATTTCGTCGTTCAAACCAAACGAAAATATGAAAAAACGAGACAACTCATACAAACAAAAGAAACAAGAGCTAGAATTTGATACAACAAATCTGAATAGCTAGGGAGATTAAATGAGAGAAATTATTCTGGATGAACTAAACGGACACAAACAGACAGTTGAAAAAACGATTGAAGTAATGATAGATGATATAGAAAAAGCATCAAAAATCTGTATAAATGCGCTAAAAAATGGCAAAAAAATCATACTTTTTGGGAATGGTGGAAGTGCTGGAGATGCACAGCATATAGCGGCTGAGCTCACTGGTAGATACAAGATAGAGCGAAAAGGGTTGCCAGGAATTGCGCTGACTACTGACACATCTGCCTTGACTGCTATAGGAAATGATTATGGGTATGATAGAGTATTCGAGAGACAGCTTGAAGCATTAGGAAGCAGTGGCGATGTTGCTATTGGTATATCTACAAGTGGAAATAGTGCAAATGTCATCAAGGCTTTTGAGAAGGCAAAAGAGCTGGGAATCGAGACGATTGGTATGAGTGGTAGGGATGGTGGGGCAATGAATTCGGCTTGCAGTCTAAATCTTGTTGTGCCAAGCCATGATACTCCTAGGATTCAGGAAATGCATATTACAATCGGACATATTGTTTGTCAGTTGATAGATAACTCTTTTAAGGATTAAAAATGCAAACCGAGCAACTTAGATTCAAAGATGGGCAGTTTTCTGCGCAGCCAACTTTAGCTTCGGCTGACTTGGTGTTGGTTTTTGGTGAAACAGAAGAATTTAGAAGTGCTGAGTTTTTTGAAAAAGTTAGTGGTTCATATCCAACCGCAATTATAGCGGGATGTTCATCTTCTGGAAATATTTTATCCAACAAAATCAGCCACGACGACACTGTTATTACTGCAATCAAGATGGAAAATTCGTTTTTCAAGCTTGTAAAATCAAAAATAAATAGCATAGATGAGTCAAAAAGTATTGGGGAGAAATTGGCTGAAGAGTTGCAGTCGAGTGAGTTGAAGCATATTTTTGTAATTAGCGAAGGGCTGAATGTAAACGGTTCTGAGCTTGCTGATGGTTTTAATGCTGTGCCTAATATTTCTTCAAGTGGCGGTCTTGCTGGTGACGGTGTAGATTTCGGTAAGACTGC
>CAZNYV010000016.1:0-20776 GCA_964577355.1 uncultured Campylobacteraceae bacterium | reverse complement strand
TCAGAAAAAAGAGATTGCCGATAACAAACCAAAAGTGGTAAAAAAAGTCGTCAAGAAAAAACCAAAAAAGAAAGTGGTAAAAAAAGCTGAAGACTGTGTAAAAGTTCCTCAAGAACATGTTATGGAAATGAGTCAATTGCCAAGTGGTGAAGCAATCAAAGCAAAAGAAGCTCCAGTTGTTGATGAAAAACCAAAAGCAGAAGGGGCAGCAGAGCCGAAAGCTGAAGCTGGACATGAAGCCGCTCCAAAAGAAGAACATGGTGCAAAAGCTGAAGAGAAAAAAGAAGAAAAAGCACCAGCAAAAGAAGAACACAAAAAACCAGCCGAGAAAAAAGCTCACTAACTCAAAAACAACGACGGTAGTCGCTTGGCGACTCCGTATTATTTAATTTTATTAACTTCTCATTTAACCCTCATTCAATCAAACATACTACAATCAAACATCTGTTTTTGACTTCATACAAGGTTATTTTTTACAAAAGAATGAAATTATTAAATAAAGACAAACTTTCTGAGCTATGCAAGCAGAATGTATTACAATTTTTACAGGCTTTTTTACGAAAAATACCAACCTCAACCTTCCTATCAATTAGCGATATTGAGTGCTCATACAGTGGGCTTGCGAGTAGCTACTCAAATAGTATTGTAGGTGGCAATTTATACGATAGTGATTTTGAAGGAAAAGCTATGAAAGCAATATCTTTTTTTGCCAGCAAAGGTGCTTCAACCACATGGTGGATGAAGCAATCAGAAAACATAGATGATACTGTGAAAAAAATGTATAGTTTTGGGTTTCAAGACTTGGTGCAGCTCAAAGGAATGGCACTAGAATTAAAGAGTTGCAAAGAAATATCTATTGATTTACCAAACTTTTCTATTGCAATAGTTGACTCAGACTCTTCTTTTGAGGATTATACTTCTATCTATGCAAATTTTTTAGCGCCAGAATATCACAAAGATATTTTTGAATACTATAAGCTTGTAGCAAGTTTGAAAGCCTACGATACAATTAATACAATGTATTTTGTTGGTTATTTAGAAAAAAACCGATATGTATTGGATGTTTATGTCTAAGCAATAATACTGCTGGCATTTACGATGTTTTGACACTACCTGAAATGAGAAAACAAGGTTATGCAAAGCAAATGGTTTTAAAGATGCTTGAATATGCCAAAGAACTGAAATATTCCCTGTGTATATTACAGTCCACTGCTGACGGGGTAAAATTATATTCGTCGCTTGGATTTGAATATTTCTCAGATTTTTTTATTATGAATAATGAGGATTTTATGCGGAGATTTCTAGAACACACAAAACAGTAGGGAATAATATCCAATGTATATCTCAAATAAAACACAATGCTAAAAACTACAAAACAAGTCGCACTATTCTTTTTGGTTCTTGTATATCTATTTTTCGAAGAGATTGTTTGGGAAAAGATAGCAATACCTATATACAACTATATTCGAGATTTGCGAATCCACACCTTGTTTCTTGGATATATTACATCATATGCCAATAGATATGTAGTATTATTACTTTTTATTACACCTTTTTTGCTTGGTGAGATCCTTGGGATTCTATCAGGAGTGCTGGCTACACAAATGCACATAATATCCGCAATTATTCTATATACACTCAAAATACCGCTCGTCCTTGTAGCTTTATCTATTCTGGAAGCTGGCAAAGAAAAGCTGAACTCATTTGAATGGTTTGCAAAAACATACAACACAACAATCAATATACTAAGCAGACTTAAAAGCAGCTCTTTTTATCAATCAATCAAAAACAAAATAGTTTTTGCAAAAGAGAAGACAAAAGTCGCTATAAAGAAGATTTTGTCGGCATTCAGGCGCTACAAATTATAGTGCAAGTCACTTGGTCTGCATACGCCTAAAATACAAATAAAACGGCACACCAAGAAGCATCAACCCCATTCCAGTTAGAGATTCGAGAGGTCTTGTGTATATAGCATTTATCACTATGACAACACAGCAAAGCAAGAACAAAAGTGGCACTAGTGGATAGCCAAAAGTATTCTTTAGTTTTCCACTATTTTTCAGATGAATAACGGCAACCGCACCCAGTCCGTAAAAAACAAAAGCAGCAAAAATCAGCATATCCGTCAATTGGTCAAAAGTACCGCTGATAATCAGCATTGAAGCCCAAATCATCTGCCCAACAAGAGATACATGAGGGGTTCTAAAGTCAGAATGAACGCGTGAAAACGACTTGAAGAAATAGCCCTCTTTTGACATTTGATAATAAACTCTGGCTGCAGACATTGTACTTGCTTGAGTAGCTCCAAAAGTAGAAACCATGATAAGAGCAGAAATCCCAAGCGCGCCAATATCTCCAAGCGACACACGGGTCACCTCTACGGCAGCAATTTTCCCCTCCTGCGCGCCAAGTATGGCAAACTGAGCTGGCGACAATACTTGCAAATAGGCATAATTTACCAATACATATAGTAGCATTGTAAGCGCTGTCCCAGCGATTATAGCTATAGGGATATTTTTAGTCGGATTTTTGAACTCACTTGCCATATTTGTGATGTTTACCCAGCCATCATATGCCCAAAATGCACCCAACATGGCAGTGAAAAATGCACTAATCGCAACAAGTTTGCTAGGAGTACTGTCTAATACTGCATTCACTGGCACAATGATAGTGTGAGCTGTATTTGCATGGGTCAAACCAATAGCTATAAGGAGTAGAATACCTAAAATCTTTGCGCTTGTAACAATATTACTGAGCCACCCTCCGCTCTTGATACCTCTTATGTTAAAGATAGTTAGAGCAATCAGCGCAGTAACAGCAACAAGTTTGACTATTGCATTTTTGAAAGGAAACAAAACACCAAAAATACAAATCGATTCATACTCTTTCAGTATAGACGGAAGTTCAAAAAAATTCACTACAGACTCAGCAAAGACATATGCAATGGAAGCTATAGAAGCTGTGCTAATAACTGCAAAAAAACTCCACCCGTACAAGAAGCCAAAGAACACTCCGAATACATTTTTAAAATACTGAAACTGCCCACCAGCCTCTTTTGTTGTTGTTGCAAGCGACGCAAAGCTAAAAGCCCCTAGCATCGTTATTATGCCTGCCACGCCCCAGGCAAGCAATATAAGTTTGCCATCCATTAGACCTGAGGACATCGGAATAATTTTCTTGAATACCCCAGAACCTATCATGTTTCCAGCTACTAAAAGAATAGCTGTTCCTAGTCCAAGCACTTGTAATAATGATGGTTGCTTATCGTCCAATGTGTCTCCAATATGTGCCATCTAGGCAGTTAAATTCTAAAATTCGAGATAAATTTATTTAGGATGTCCATATTCAGCTCCTCTTTCATGCTTGTATGCATCAACGAAAAAGCTTCAAATGTAGTCATAGCATCCTTATAAGACCGCTTAGTGGTTAAGGCATCAAAAACATCAGCTATGGTCACTATCTGCGAAAGCCTGTTTATCTCATATCTATCCAATTTTAATGGATAACCTCTGCCATTTAGCTTCTCGTGATGTTGAGAAATTATGCCAAGTATCGTTTGGTTGTATTCACCATTATGTTTTAATATTTCCGCACCATACACAGGGTGCATCTTTATGGCTTCAAACTCATTCGGGGTCAGTTTCGTATTTTTGTTTATAATCAGATTGTCTATTTTGCTTTTGCCAATATCATGGAGCAAGGCACCTTCTGCAAGCAGTTTTAAATCATTCTTGCCGAGCATCAACTGCTCACCTATAGCTACCGAATACATACATACATTGATAGAGTGGGTATATGTGTAATAATCATGAGAAGAAACACGAACAAGACTCAAAAATGCCTTTTTGTCAGATGTAATCTCTCTAACCAAATCCATAGCTACAACTTTTGAGCTTAAAATCTCTTTTTTGCCCACTTCGGATGAAAAGAGTGCATTCATTACATTTTTTGCTGATTCATAGAGCACTTTTGACTTCTTTTCAAGAATCTCTCTACTGCCACCCTGAACAGAGTTTATCATTTTAGATGAATACTCTTCGTAGGCATCGATATTTTTTCTATTTACATACAAAACCTGCAAATCACTCGATACAAGCCTCTCTAATGCTTCATGCGTGACAAGGTTGCCGCTAGCAACGAACAATACAAAGTCGTTATCGTATTTGATAAAAGCATCAAAGTTCGGACGGCTATCCTTGAATAAAGAGGTTATTGGTACCGCCATATATTCAAGGTTAAACAGGTCTGTATTTTTCATAAAATTGTTTTTTCTAAAAGCTCCAGAATCTCATAACAATTCAAATAAGAAGACTCTTGATTGCCTTTTTGTGCCCATGATTCTCGTCGAATAATAAACTTTTCACTTGCGATAAAATGCTCACTCACAGCAACAACATCGTATGTCTTTTGGATTGTTTCACCCTCATTGATGCTACTAAAATCAAGGGTAATACTCTGAGTGCCGATACCTATTTCGTCAGACAGTTCATCGGTTTTGACTTCCCAGCCCAAGAGACCTACGATATTGCGATTCATCCTAAACTCCGCATATTGGCATTTGTTAATTGAATTGTATAATATAAACTATTTTTCGTCTCAAACATTTCTAGCTGATTAATTATTTGGAGTGTTCTCGGGCAAGGTTGACATGCCACTCTCGCTCAACGCCTGTTTTCCCTTGAGTTCCATAGCAATAGATTGTCTTGTTAAATAGAGTCTCTCCTCATACTCTAGTTTCTCTTGTCGCTCTTTTCTTTCTTTCAGAAGCCTGTTTGTATGGTGCCTTACAACATGCTCATCAATATGAAAAAACTTCACCAAATACATTATTCCAAAATACAAAACAGTAACCGCCAAAACAACTCCAGCCTGAAACCAAGCTAATTCATCCAGCCTCATATATTGGTTGTATTCAACATTATAAATCAAAAAGAAGCCAGAAGAAAACAGCAGCGTAATTACATACAACCACATTGCATGTTTATATTTTTTCTTTTTTATCAGCTTAAGCTCTTTTGCTAATATATTTTCTATTTCGTGCACTGTTCTTACCTCTTTGGGATATTGTTATTGTTTTGATAGCTAATTGTACTAAATAAGATTTTGCATACCTATAAGCGCAGGCTCAATCGACTGTAAACGCTACCAGACAGCGTGTATCAGAAGAGAAATGCGTCATCAAGATAGCTATTATGTTATCAATGGGTTTGTAGTTGAGACTGTTTTTGTGAAATTTTGTAGTTTACTATTTACTAAGCTCTCTAGTGTGCTCGTCGCATTGCTTGTGGTTGCTGTTACCTTTTTTTGAGTTGCATTGAGAAGATTTTGAAATCCACTTTGAGAGGAGCTAGTTGTAGCTGTAGCTGTGTTACTACCCGTTGTTTTTCTCTGAGCAGCAGTTAACAGGTTTTGAAAACCATTTTGAGTCGAAGTGTCAATCGTATTTACATATGTCGATGGAGAGTACTTCTGCGATGACGACAACAGGTTTTGAAAGCCGTTTTGAGAGGTGCTCGAACTGTGCACGGTGCTTGTGTCTATAGCTTTATTTTGAAGCTTGGCATTCAATAGGTTTTGAAAGCCGTTTTGAGAGGTGCTCGTTGTGCCAGTTGTTTTTGCATTCGTCTGAGCAGTCGCCTTGAGCTTGCCTGTAAGTAAATTTTGGAAGCCGTCCTGAGAAGCGCTCACCTTTGTTGCTGTAAGTGTTGCACCATTAGCCATCATAGTCGCCATTTCATTCCCCTGTCTATATACTCGCGTTTTAAAAGCAAAAACAGTACCAACATAATCGTGCCGCTTGAGCTCTTGAGTATTTTTTAGAAACTTATATTTATGACGATTTGGTTCTTGATGGACTAAAAACAAGGAAGTAACAAAGATGAATACTACTGACAATTATGATATAGCAGTATTGGCGATGGAAATCAACAATACTTTTGCAAACCTAGAAAAAGAGCTAGAAACCCTAGGGAATGCTGGCTATGAAGAAAAACATAGAGTCTACAAGATGCAAGAAGAGTTCTCAAAAATATTAGAAAGTCTTGATGTTAGAGTCAAAATGGAGATGGCTTCCTAGGTATACTGGTGAGATTTTACACTCATATGCCATTTAAGCTCCCAAACCTTACAATCCAACTAAAATTACTGGGTGGTCTTGTATGAGTTACAAAGCTGAATCTTCTATAGGTTTTTTGATTGCCAGAACTAGGAATGCATTAAAAAACGAATTAACAAAAGAACTTCAGCCTTTTGGTATATCTTCCGAGCAGAGACTAATACTTCTGAGACTATGTGAAAAGGACGGTTTGACTCAAAAAGAGCTGGCTGAAGATACTTTTTTTGAGCAGTCAAATCTGACACCAATGCTTGATAAGTTAGAAAAAAAAGGGTATCTAAAAAGAGAAGCAAAGATGAACGATAGGCGTGCCTATTTGGTAAAAATCACTGAGCTAGGCAGGTCATTAGAGGAGCCTTTATCCAAAATGTCACACAGAATATTAGACAAAGCCCTTAAAGGAATTGACCAGCAACAGAGGGAGGCTCTTTCGAAAATGCTTCAAACAATATATTCAAACATAAAAAATCCAGCCAAATAAATTCCACTACCAAAATTTTCTATTTATTTTGAGCGCTCGCCAGAGCATACTTCAGAATATGCACAAAATCTACATAAAGAGACCTTTTCGCATTCATGAAACCATGAGGCTGGCATTTCTATTTTTGCAATCTCAGCAACTCTCTCTTCTAGCAGTGCCATCTTTGCCAACAGACCTTCTTCGGTCAATATTTTTGCATTATAAACATCATAATAACCGGCTCCACCAAAGTGCCTAGTAACAAAATCATCAACTGGCATATTTAGGATAGAGGCACACCCATAAACATAAATCGGCAGTTGAAAATCAACTATATCATCTGGTTTTTGTGTGATTTTTTTGAGCGTATCGACACCAATACTCTCTTTTAGTTTGTAGTCCAAAATATAATACAGCCCATTCTTATCCATATCAACCCTATCTATTTTGCCACGAAATTCAATATCATGAAGTGTAAAACGGAAGTCTTGCTCTACAAGCTCAACGGTTACCTCTCTGGCTCTGTCCAACTCACAATCAAAAAAATCGTCCAGCTTGGAAAGAAGAAGCTTTGCTTCAAAAGCATACTCTGGAAATTGCGAAGCGGCTATAGCCTTTGTAAACTCTGATTCAAAAGCCTCAACAATCTCGTTTTTGTCGCCATACGAATTGTTTGGAGCTAGTATTTTTGCAGCTGTCGCATGAAATAGAAGCCCCATTTCACTACTTTTTAGCTTATCAGTCTCAGCCTGTTCTGACAGCCTCTTTATGTATTTGAAGTAATATCGCTTTTTACACTCAAGCAGGTCTTTTAATGCGGTTGCGGATAGATTTTGGATTTTGTAGTTATTTGTATCTGGATTTGGTTTTGTCTCTATTTTTTCTCTTGTCTGAAGCAGTTTGCCAAGCACCAAGATAGCCTCATCATCACCAAAAGGCGAAATAGTGGTATCAAAAAACCTTAGCACACCCGCCGGGTTTTCTCTCTCGTTTTTTACCGCACAAACAGCTACATATTTGGCATTTTCAAAAAGTCTATGATAATAGTAGCTTTGGAGGTCTTCCCTGTCGCTTGTTGTTGGCAAAGCACATCTGGAACGAATCTTGGCATTTAGAAACAGGTCTTTTTCTTCTGGCTTTGGCACTTTTTGCTCATTAAAATCAACGACTATCACTCCATCAAAATGACACCCCCTAGTCTCAAGAGTACCCATAACGGTAATTTTACCGCCACCTACATGGTCAATACTTCTACCTAGCAAAGCTTCAGAAAACAACCAAAGTGCTGTTTTCTGGTCATTCCCGTATGACCATGCCGCCTTAGATAGATTGTACAGTTCCTCATCTACCATCTCTGCTATATCTGGCTCATTTTTGTACCCAAGACCTTCTAGCAACAGCTCCAATGTCGTAAACTCATTTGCTAATTCAAAGCAACCGTAATGTCGAAGTTTTGCGCTTGCAACATCAGAGCTAGCACACACAAAATCCCTAATAGCGATAAGCTTGCTAGCAAATTCTTTGTATTTTATTTTTTTACCCATAGCAAAGTTGAGGTTGTTCATTTTGTCTAACGACTCTAATAACAAGACAAAGCTTTCGTCCGGTAAAACCACGCATATATCTTCCTCTTTGACCCCAATAGACCGATAGTGCTCAATCATATAAAAAACAAATGCCGCCTGATAAATTCGTTCCGAGAACAACCCTAGTTGCAGATTGATATTTTTTGAGTCAGAATCAAGCTGAACAAAAGTTTTGGTACTTAAATTTATTTCATAAAAGCCGTCTGCAATATTTACAATATCGACACCAATGCTACTCACTCTGTCGAGCAGTTTGTCGGAGAAACGATTTTTGTACATGAACAGTTTTACCTGCTTTTTTTCTGCTATTTTGGACAAAGTTACAAGTTCAAGATTTGTAGGATAGCCCTCCAAATACACATCAATAGAGTCAAACAATGCCAAATAGAGCTGATTTATATCACTAGGGGCTTCATATTTTGGGTCATAAAAGCCATTCTTGGACAGCAACCTTTTATAGTTAGAGGAGATGTTTTGAAGTATTTTTAAGTGGTCGGCAAACTCAGCATATGTATCGCTTTGGTCAATCTCATCAAGCTCAACCAACCCGCCATTGATTTCAGAAAAAAACTTATCCAAAAAATCACTTGTTGATAAAAATCGTAAAAATTCCCTCTCAAACCCAAGCTTAGCTTCCGAATCACTTTGCAAATAGGCTTCATGTAGCAGTACTTGTCTTGATATTTTATCTATCTCAATCTTTCCAGAATATACAAAAAGATTGGCAAAAAACTCTCCGATAGTGGAAAATCTAGGTAAAAATCCACTACCGCCCACAGGGAGTTCAGACTTAGCATTTTTGATAGCCCTATCGTGAGTAAAAAGAACTAAGTGACGGCTAGGACTGCTTGATAAAATCGGAGTCAATATTACCTAGATTCCCAAACAGTCATTGATGTCATACAGACCATTTGGCTGTTCAAATGTCCAAAACAACGCTTTTAAAGCACCTTTTGCAAATGTTTCTCTACTTGTAGCCGTATGCTGAAGTCTAATATATTCACCATCTTCATAAAAGCCAACAACATGCTCGCCAACGATATCCCCACCCCTAAGAGCCATAACGCTGATTTCATCCTTTGTTCTAGCACCTATAATGCCATTTCTACCACTCACCCTAACTGCATCCAAATCAAGATCTCTAGCTTTTGCAGCGCTTGTTGCAAGTGTCAAAGCTGTACCACTCGGAGCATCTTTTTTGTGCCTATGGTGCATTTCTGTGATTTCAATATCAAAATCACGAAGCTTCTCACTCGTAAGAGCTACCAACTTGTTCAAAATAGCTACGCCCAAAGACATGTTGGTAGCATATAAAATTGGCATTTTTGTAGCCATATCAGCCAACAAAAGCAGCTGATGAGCACTCAAACCTGTCGTACCAATAACACATGGTCTTGGCGTTTTGGCGAGAGCGCCCAGAAGCTCTTCCGTGCCTTCGTGATAACTAAAATCTATAACTGCTTCGCAATTATCCAAAAAGTCCTCAATCGAATCAGCAACATATGTCTCTTCGAAACCATCACTACAATCACCCTTGTAATAAACAGCTCCCAGCTTTGCATTCTCAGAATTTTTGATTAGAGAAACAAGTAACTGCCCTACTCTACCGCTCGCACCCAGTATTCCTATTTTTATCATATTTTACCCTCTTGTTAAATATTCTATCGCACTAATCGCTGCTGTCGCACCATCACCAGCAGCACACACCACTTGTCGAGACGGCTCACTCCTGCAATCACCAGCAGAAAAAAGCCCGCCAACATTTGTTCGCATTCTCAAATCCACAACAACTTCACCCTTGTCATTTAACTGGCAAAGAGATTTATTGTCAGCGTCAAAAAGCACTTTATTGTTCACATCGCGCCCCACAAAAACAAATACGCCTGGGACACTCAAATTTCTAACAGAGCCATCATTTAGCTCTATTTTTAAACCGTTCAAACCTGTTACATCGCCATATGCGGAGCTAATTTTTGCATTCAGTATCAACTCTATCTTTTCATCATTTTTGACTTTTTCGACCGCAGTAGGTGCTGCGTTGAAGCTGTCTCGCCTATGAATAATATATACTTTACTGCAAAATTTGGACAAAAAATGTGCTTCTTCTAGTGCTGTATTACCACCGCCAACAACTGCAACCTCACGATTGCGATAAAAAAACCCGTCGCAAGTAGCACACACGCTAACACCTCTTCCAAAAAACTCAGCCTCGCCAGCAAAACCAGCCTTTCTTGGCATACTCCCCGTTGCTACTATGACAGATTTTGCTTCGATTTTACCACCAAAACCATCTGATAGTACAAAGGTGTTGTCTTGTTTGGCGATATTTGTTATCTCTCTTGAGTCGTGCCTTAGTCCGAATTTCTGCGCTTGTGGAAGCCAATTTTGCATAAAATCCAAGCCGCTCACCACTTCTGAGATACCAGGGTAGTTTTCTACCTCACTACTAGATGTTATCTGACCGCCCAGCACACCTGATTCGAACATTACAACATTTGCTAGTCCTCCACGAGAGGCATACAATCCAGCTGTAATACCAGCGGGTCCACCACCTATGATAGCTAGGTCTAACATATTTGCTCCGATTTTATATTGTCGAGGAAGGGGCAAAAAGCCCCGAGAAGAATTACGCTAAAAGCGCGTCTATTTTTTGAGCGAAAGTTTGTTTTGCAGCTGCTCCGACCATTTGGTCAACCAATTTTCCATCTTTGAAAAATAGAATTGTAGGTATTGATCTGATGCCATATTTTACAGACACATCTTGCTCTTCGTCAGTGTTTACTTTGCAGATTTTTGCTTTGCCTTCATAGTCAGCAGCAAGCTCTTCTACAACTGGAGCTACCATTCTACAAGGTCCACACCAAGGTGCCCAGAAGTCAACCATAGTAACACCTTCGGCGATAGTAGCCTCAAAGTTTGACGATGTAAGTTCTATGTATTTTGCCATTGTTTTTATCCTTTTTCATATTCTTTAGAGTATCTCTACGATTGGAGGCAAATTATACAATTTTTTGCTTATGCTTTTTTAATTATAATACCAGCAGAAACGGCTGGAATCCAAAAATGATTCAATCAGTACAAGCAATAAAGGGACAGTATGATTTCCATAAAATATTTGACCGAGCAAATTGGTATCCACTATGATGGCGATGATTTTGAGTTATCCTCCATAAACACGCTCAAAGATGCAAACAACAACGAGTTGAGCTTCCTAGAAAATCCAAAATATATAGCAGATGTCAAAGAAACAAAGGCAAAAGCAGTATTAATTCATCCAAGAAATATAGACTCACTTCCGAAAGATTGCATAGCAATTGCTACTGAAGAGCCATACTTAAAACTAGCTCTCGCAACTGCGCTATTTTCAAAACCTCCATTTGAGGCAGGCTCTCCAAAATCAATATCCCAAAGCGCCACAATTATGCCAAATGTTTATGTTGGAAAAGATGCTACCATGAGAGATGGAGCCACTATTATGAGTGGTGCATATATTGGAGACGGTGTTATTATTGGTGAAAACACACTAATCTACCCAAATGTAACCATATACCGTGATTGCATAATTGGCAAAAATTGTATCATTCACGCTGGCTGTGTCATAGGCTCCGATGGATTTGGTTTTGCACACACAAAACAAGGTGATCATATTAAAATATATCAAAACGGCAATGTAATCCTAGAAGACAATGTCGAAATCGGTGCAAATAGCGCTGTTGATAGAGCCGTGTTTGGCTCAACCATTGTCAGAGAAGGCACCAAAATAGACAACCTAGTCCAAATCGGACACAATAGTGATATCGGAGAGAGAGTTATCATTTGCGGGCAAGCTGGAATTGCTGGTTCTAGTGTGCTTGGCAGAAATGTTGTCATGGGGGCGCAAAGCGGAAGCGCTGGACATTTGAAAATTGGAGACTTCGCAACTGTGGCAGCTAGAGGTGGAGTGACAAAATCAATAGACGGTGGATTTGGAAAAATCTATGCAGGATTCCCAGCGATAGAACATCGCGATTGGCTCAAACAACAAGCATCAATATCGAGACTTGGCAAAAAAGGCACTAAATAAAACTTTTTAAAAAAGCATAAAAAAAGCCAAAGCCGAAAAGACGACTTTGGCACGATGAAAGCCTCGCCCGAAAGAGCGAAGTAAAAGATATTATCTTTTTGAGAATTGCGGGCTTCTTCTCGCTTTTCTTTTTCCGTATTTTTTTCTCTCTACAACTCTTGAGTCTCTTGTTAGTAGACCAAGCGGTTTTAGGATTGTTCTGAAGTTTGCTTCATAATCACATAGTGCTTTTGAAATACCATGTCTAAGAGCTTCTGCTTGAGCTGAAAAACCACCGCCTAGCGTAGTAGCAGTTATATCAACATTTTCAAGTTGTTTTGTAGCGTTAAGAGGTTGTCTAACTTTCATTTTAACAGCCTCAAGACCGCCAAGCCAAGCGTCAAGATCCATACCGTTGATGGTTAAGCTACCTTTACCAGCAGTTAGCCATACTTTTGCTATTGCTGTTTTTCTTTTGCCAGTTGCGTAAAATACTTTATTTGCCATATTATGCCTTTACTTGTGCAGTATGTGGATGTTCGCTACCCGCATATACTTTTAGTTTTTTTATCATTGCTTTACCAAGAGTTGTTTTTGGAAGCATACCTCTTGCTGCTAATTTGAACAGTTTTTCAGGGTTTGCTACTGCAAGCTCTGCAAGTGTATCAGATTTAACACCACCGAAATAACCAGTATGTCTGTGATATTGTTTTTGAGCACCTTTGTTTGTACCATTGAAAATTGCTTGTTTTGCATTGATGATTACTACAAAATCACCACAATCAACATTTGGTGTATAGTAAGGTTTGTGCTTACCTCTAAGAAGAGTAGCAACTTCAGTCATTAGTCGACCGAAAGGCTTAGTAGATGCGTCTAGTACAACCCATTCCCTAGTGACCTGTGCGGCGTTTACCGATTTTGTCATTTGATTTCCTTTTGAAATATTAAAAAGTGAAGCGGGATTGTAGCTTCTAATTGCTTAATTATATCTTAAATTAAGATTTGTTTAAGAGTTAATTTTACCGAACTAAAAAGATAGCAGTTATATATAGAATTGAGAAATGAAACTTATTTTGAAATAAATTTGAGATAAGATTATACCACTCTTAGCCAAGACTTATTAAATATGAGGATTGTAACCTTGCAGACAAACACTTTCAATGACTATCTGAACAATACCAAACTATCGACAAAAATTGTTGGAACGATTATTATTATCACTTTCGCTATTTTTGGACTTATAAGTTACTTTATAAACGACGCAGTAAGAAGCAATACATTGGAAGCGGAAAAAGATAAAGCAGAGATATTATTAGACTCGCTATCTGCCGACATATCTATGGATATTTATCTCGGATTACTTGATGACTCAAGAGAGAAAGTAAGCAAACTACTCAAGCGAGATGAGGTTTTAAAAATCACTGTAAAAGCCATGCCTAGCGACAAAATTCTCATATCTGACAATGCAAGAGTCTATTGTGGTCAAAAAAGAGGTTAGAGATGGCTTTACTGGTGCGGTAGTTACTGATATTGAGTTGTATTACTCAAATAAAAACTACAGCAAAATGATGGAAAAATTCAGAGTCATAGCTGCAAATCTGATAGCCATATTTCTTATCGCCATACTTTTAATATTGACACTTATCAAACATTTTTTGCGCCCACTAAATAATATAGCCTCCAAAATCAGCTCTTACAAACCTGGTAGTAATGTAGAGTTTGATATTCCAGATAGTAAATGCGAAACGGGTGTAATAGTGACTGCATTTAAAATGATGCAAGAAAATATTAATGACTACGCAAACAAGCTGGAAGATATAAATCAAAACCTAGAAACAGAGGTGGCATCCAAAACAGCTGAACTTGTAGAGCTCAACAACGACCTAAAAAAACGAGTAGAAGAAGAGATAGAAAAACGAGTAGAAAAAGATAAGCTTCTCATACAACAAAGCAGGCTCGCCATCATGGGTGAAATGATAAGTATGATTGCGCATCAGTGGAGACAGCCATTGAATACGCTTGCAATCATGATACAAGACACAGCATTTAAGCACTCCACCAGTCAATTGAGCAAAGAAGATATGGAGCAATTTACAAATGACTGCATGAAAACAATTCAAAAAATGTCAAAGACGGTTGATGATTTCAGAAGTTTCTTTCGCCCAAACAATCCAAGAGAAGAGTTTAGCATAGAGGGCGCGATAAGAGATACTCTATCCGTAGCAGAAGCCATGTTTGCTAGTGACAACATAGCCATTGTGTTTGATTCGACAAGTGAACACCATATCACTGGTTACAAAAACGAGCTAGAACAGGTAATCTTGATACTGCTAACAAACGCAAAAGACGCATTAGTGGAAAACAACATCTCCAATCCTCATATACAAATCACGGTCGAAAATATTGAAAACGATACAGTAGAAATAGTCGTCAGAGACAATGGAAGCGGAATTCCACTTGATATTATGGACAAGATTTTTGATCCATATTTTAGTACAAAAAACAAAAACAGCTCTGGAATTGGACTCTACATGTCAAAAGAGATCATAGAGAGGCAGATGAAGGGAAGTATTAGTGTCAAAAACAACAAAGATGGTGCTGAATTTAGCATCGCAATCAAATAAACCAAAGGATTAAGTTGAAAAAAACCGATAGATTTTATCACTTCACAGGCGATTTTCGAAGCCCATTCGACAGAGATAGAGACAGGGTTATTCACTCAGAATGGTTTCGTGCATTAGAATACAAGACTCAGGTCTTTATGAACTCGGATGGTGATTATTTTAGAACTAGGCTCACTCACTCGCTAGAAGTGAGTCAAATAGCTAGAACTATCGCCAAGACACTCAATCTAAACGAATCTCTCGCTGAAGTCATCGCTCTTTCGCATGATTTGGGTCATACTCCTTTTGGGCATGTTGGCGGAGATGCACTAGATGAAGCACTCAGAAATGCAGGGAATACAAGCGGCTTTGAGCATAATTTTCAATCATTTAGAGTGCTTACAAAACTAGAAAAACGATACCCTGATTTTGATGGACTCAATCTAACTTTTGCCACACTCGAAGGTGTACTCAAACACTCAGCACCTTACAAAAAACCATTTTTACCCCCAGAAGTAGTCGACACTTTTGAACTCGATTTTCACCCTAGCTTTGAAGCAATGATAGTTGATTATGCAGACACCATTGCCTATAGCGCCGCAGATATAGACTATGCGCTCAAATACGGACTAATAAGTCTTGACGACCTAATGGACAGCCAACTTGTAGCAAATTGAGCAAAAGCAGTCATAGACAATGAGCATCTTAAAACAAGTGATGAGCTTTTCCATTATAGAGTTGTAACGAGGCTTTTGACCGTATGTATCACTGATTTTATAGAGCATTCAAAACATACCGTCAACACACAAAACGATATAAAAATAGAAGCATCTAAGGAGATAAAAATAGGATTTAGCGACGAAATAAGCGCGCAAATCAAAGTTCTTAGCAGATTGCTTTACAAAAAAGTCTACACACACGAACAAATAGCAAAAAAATGTTCTTTGGCAAACAGTGTATAAGCAAGATTTTTGAAGCTCTCTCTTCCCAGCCTACACTACTACCACAAAAATATTTTGAACTAACAAAACAAAAAAATAAAAATCGAGTCGCAGCTGATTTTATATCCTCACTATCAGACCGTGCAGCCGCCCAGTTGTACAGAGAACTATTTTAGGCTGTGAGAGTATTGATGAGTAGAGTAGTTGCGATTTTTTGCTTATGTGCGACGCTTTTGTTCGGTGTGAGCAACAAAAAAACTTCTTTTGATGTTGAATACGGGCTATTCAAAGAGCTTGGCAAAGCCGAAGCCACCCTAGAATCTGACGGCAAAAATTACTCCATCAGAATATATGCCTCAGCAAATGGTTTTGCTAAATTTCTAAGTCGCAATCGTCAAGAAATATACACTAGCAAAGGCGCAATAGAAAACGGGCAACTCATACCAACAAGATTTGTACAACAACGAAGCTACTCAAACATAGTCGAATGGACAATGTATACATTTGACCACAAAACAAAAAAAATTATCAAGCAAAAAGAGAAATATGAGGATGGTGAGCTGGAGAGCAAAAGCACAGAAGTGTTGCCATACTACGCCGAAAACGATATTCTGACACTCTATTTTAACATCGCAGAAAATATCAAAGACATCAAGGCTGGAGAACATAAAATATACCATGCTGTAGGTGCCAACCCAAAAGACGGCAAAGTGGATGTCCTCTCGCCTACAGGAGAAAAACTCGAAGAGGTAAAAGAGTCATGCGAAGGCAATGCGGGAGATAGACACCTCATCGTAACAATCAACCAAAAAATCTTCCAAAGTGAGAATGGTGAGCTTTTTATACTATTTGACCGCGCAGGCGAAACCAAAAAAGCTGTTCTCAAAAATGTAATATTATTTGGTGACATTAGAGGTGTGGCGAGATAGTTTATTTATCGTAAAACTTCTCTATAAAGCTCATTATCCCCTCAAGCACTCTAGGTACTATCTTGCGCCTTTCCAGCAGTTTTGGCTTGACGGCTAGGGTCTTAGCTATGTCGTCGTTAAGCGGTTTTCTACCGTCGTATAGGTATGTCTCGATGAGTGTTTGCACTTCCTCTTTTATGAGGTTTTCCTCGGCACATAGCGCATCTAACGCCTTTGTCTGCTCCTCACCCCAAAACTTCTCAAACTCTTCGTCCAAAAGCTCTATGTTGGCTATATTTGCGAGATTTTCGTTGATAAACCTCTCAATGAGCTCTCTTTTGCTTCGTAGTCTAGGCGTAGTGTTTAGGATGTTGATTATTTTTTCTTTTGCCGACTCTTTGTTTTTTGATTTTGAAGCGACATATTTTGCGAGTAGCTTAAGAATATACGATACATTTATCTCATCTTTGTGTATCAACTCCAATTCAAAATCAACATCAGCCAAAATGGATACCTTTTCACTTGCTTTGTCGTGTTTTGTTTTTTCGTATAGGTCAAGGTATTTTGATTTGTAGTCTTCAAATAGCTGTTCGCTTATTGACAAATGCTCAAACGAAAAGTCGCTAAACCCCTCAAGGATATTTCTAAGTCTCATAAGCTCTCTAAAAGCCTTGATAAACTCCAGTTGTGCCTCCTCATCCGCCAGCTCGTCCACGCTTGCCACACTAGGGGCTATTTGTATGAGCTTCAAAAACGCTTCATTAAACGCCTTTACATACTCATCATACGGCTTCATCAGTATTGTATCTTTGGCTTCTTTGTCGGAAAATAGTGCTATCGCCTCGTCGGTTGCGGATTTGAGATTGCGGAAGCAGACTATATTGCCTTGTGATTTCATCTCGCCCACTATTCGGTTTGTCCTAGAAAATGCCTGTATCAGCCCGTGATATTTGAGATTTTTGTCCACATAGAGAGTGTTGAGCATAGGCGAGTCAAACCCTGTCAAAAACATATTGACGACTAACAAAATATCCACCTCTTTGGCTCTCACCCTCTTTGCTATGTCGTTGTAGTAGTTGTAAAAGCTTTGCGAATCTTTTGTGCTGTATGCCGTGCCAAATAGCTTGTTGTAGTCAGCTATATACTCATCCAGCTTTTCGCGGCTATGTTTGTTGATGTGCTCCTCATCCACATGAGCACCATCGCTCTCGTCTATGCCATACGCACCGTTTGCGTCCTTGTCATCCTCGTTTGCGCTGTACGAAAATATCGTCGCTATTTTGAGATTGTGCTCTCTTGCCTTGAACACTTCGTAGTATTTTGTGAGCATATCCACGCTACCTACGCACATCATAGCGGTGAACTCTTTTGAGTGCGTCTTTCTGTCGTGATTTGCGATGATATACTCCGTTATCTTGCCGATTCGCTCGTCCGATTCGATTAGCTCTTTAGTATCTATCGCCTCGACTTCTATGTCGATATTTGTGCGGCTACCCTCTTTTTCTTTGTATCTGCCTATGTATTCGATGGAAAATTTGAGCACATTTTCGTCGTTTATCGCATCCGTGATAACATACTCGTGCAGGCACTCGCCGAACAGGTCTTTTGTCGTTCTCTTGCCGTAAGCGCCACTCGCCGCATTTTCGGGGAATATCGGCGTACCCGTGAAGCCTATCATCTGGGCGTTTTTGAAAAACCTAGTGATAGCCAAATGCGTATCGCCAAACTGGCTTCTATGACACTCGTCAAAGATAAACACGATTCGCTTGTCTTTTAGGTTTTCCATCGTGCTTAGATGTTTTGCCTTGCCTATTGCGGAGTTTAGCTTTTGTATCGTCGTGACTATCAGTTTCGTATCATCGCCAAACTGTCTAACCAGCTTTTTGGTGTCGTCGGTACCGTCCACGCTACCATCAGAGAAGCTATTGAACTCTTTTTGGGTCTGGAAGTCTAGGTCTTTTCTATCCACGACGAACACCACTTTGTACACCTGCGGTAGTTTCATTAATATTTGAGCGGTCTTAAACGATGTGAGAGTCTTACCGCTTCCAGTCGTGTGCCATACAAAGCCGTTTTTGTTGGAGTTTTCGACTAGGTTTACTATCGCCTCCACGGCGTGATACTGATATGGGCGTAGCACCATCGGAATTTTGCGAGCCTCTGCCAGTACGATATATTTGCACACCATTTTGGAGATGTGGCATCGCTCGAGGAAAACCTGCGTGAACTCCTCTAGGTTTGTGATGTTTTTGTTGTTTTCATCCGCCCAAAAAAATGTCTGCTTGAAGCTCTGACCTCTGATGTTTGCGTAGTATTTCGTATTTACGCCGTTTGAGATGACAAATATCTGTATGTAGTTGAACAGCCCGCTACCCCATCCGTACGAGTGTCTGGCGTATCTGTTCGTCTGATTGAAAGCCTCTTTTAGCTCTAGTCCTCTGCGCTTTAGTTCACACTGCACCAGCGGAAAGCCGTTTATGAGGATAGTCACATCGTAGCGGTTTTTGTACGCCCCCTCCATCGTGACTTGATGCGTCACCTGAAAGATATTTTGACACCACCGCTCTGAGTCCAAAAACTCTATATATTTTTTTGTCCCGTCATCCATAGTGAGCGCATATCTGTCACGGAGTATCTTCGCCTTTTCGAATACATTTCCTTTGCTTAGATGGTTTAGTATCCGCCCAAACTCCGCTTCCGATAGCGCCGTATCGTTGTACCTCTCTAGCTGTGCTTTGAGGTTTGCCAGTAGCTCTTTTTCGTCTTTGATGGCGACTTTTTCATACCCAAGCGCTATTAGCTGTTTTACTAGGTTGTCTTCGAGTAGGGCTTCTGGTTGTGTGCTCATTATTCCCTACCACTATGCCTATTTGTATATAATTCAATCAATTTGTCAGCATTTTTAAGCAGAGTATCATATGTCAATATTTCCAGATTATTTAATGAACTATTTAATCCTCTTAATGCTTCCTTTTCTGGTTCAGTTTGACATTTGTTTCCTATGATTAATTTCGCCCTTGGAAATAGTATAGTTGTATTATTGCTTTTTTCAATATTATGCTTATACTCTGCAACATCTTGCAAATATTTCAGCACTTGACCAATTGCTTGCGACAAGTCAGCTGTTGGGTAATATGAATCATGGCTAGAATCTAAATTAAATAATTTTACTGAAGGCAGTTTAATCTCTATTAGTTCATAGAAGCCGTCAAGTGTTTCCATTACAAAATCACTATCACTTTTAAATGACAAATTTGTTATGTCTAGTTTCCTTATATATGAAGTGCCAAAAACCCATAAGTTATTCTCTATCCAATTTTGAAAAAACTTTTCTTTTTGATTGGCTTCATAGATGCAAGTTGCTGGGTCACTTTTTGCATACCCTAAAAAATCAATGTCCTTATTTTCTATATACGATACTAACTTGCTTAGAGCATCTTTTGCCGTTGAATACTTTTTAATATTGATAATGCCATCTAAATTATCTAAATCATCGGAAGATAAATTACTATCAGATAGATATTTTTTTATTTCGCTTATTTCCAAATAATCTTGCTTATCTGTCAATATGTATTCTTGATTTATTTTTTTTCCTATAGATTGATGTTGTGAAATTAGAAACTCTAGTAAGCCGTCTATAGCATTTTCATCTGTAATGCTTATTTCTTTGTTGGTGGCATCTTCAAAATCATCATCTTTATTTAAAAAAGGCTCAAAATCATTTGTTTTCTTTTTTCGCTTCCAAATGGATAGTTTAATTGTGTAATGATGAACGGCACCATTATTTTTTGAATCAGGAATATGTAATGCTTGAATTTTTATTTTAGTATCTCTCGTATCTTTAAGACAAACCACATCTGTTCCAGAAAAACCATTTTTAAACGGTTTAACGATTATATTGCTATCCATTTTACTTTCCTCTCACACAAACATCTGTTGAAGTAGCGCTTTTTTGAAGTTTTTGGCGCTTTGGAGCTGGGCGGATACGCTATCTATCTTTTTGTCTATGGACGAAAGAAAGTCGGCTATTTTGGTTTGTTCAGCAAGACTAGGTAGCACAACAACAAGTTCAAGAAAATCTTTTTTACTCATAACCCTGTTCCTGCCTGCGCCGCCAGGTG
>CAZNYV010000015.1:0-21789 GCA_964577355.1 uncultured Campylobacteraceae bacterium | reverse complement strand
GCTTTTTCTATGGATGCAGATGGGGGTCAGACATTTGTCAAGAATGGCGAGAGCTTTAGGTTGCTGTTGACAAACTTGCCAAAGAGTGGTTATTTGAGCCTGTTTGATCTCTATAGTGATGGCAGAGTCGTGGTGATGGAGTCAAATGTCAATCTTGGCAATCGCCACAAAAACACTATTGCTTATCCAGACGATATTCGTTCGGATTTTGAATTGGCTGGCGGATTGTTGAAGGAGGGAGAGGAGACTAGGGATTTGTTTGTGGTGATGGTCTCTCCAAGAGAGCTGGACTTGTCTCATTTTCCTAGAATGGGGATGGAGGTCAACAAAGACGAGCTCTCCTTTGGCTTTGATAGACTGCTAGAACTTATGAGGCACACACCATTTGCGACTACATTAGTGACAACAAGGGCAAAGTGAAGCAAAGTAGCAACACACTGTTTGTCTGTTATGGCAACGATTTTATAGGGAATGATGCCTTTGGCAAGGCGGTGTATGAGGCTCTACCGTATGCTACAAACAAGCTCTTTTCACATCAGTTGTTGCCAGAGTTGTTGGAAAATGCGATGGGTTGCGACACGATTGTTTTTGTAGATGCGACGATTGGGAAGGGCGAGGTGGAGCTGTACGAAATCGAATCAACAATCGAATCAACAAGCAATTTTCACCATCTCACTCCACAGGTTTTTTTATCCTTGCTAGCCAGTATCTATTCCAAAACTCCTAGGGCTTTTGTCTGCACTGCGCATTTTGAGGAGATTGTTCTAGGGAGCATGGATGCTGATTTCGATGAAAAAGTCTCGATGGCTACCACGCTCTTGGGGTCACTTCAAAGCTAAATCGTCAAAATGCTTTCGCTATAATCAGCCATAATCTACTCAAGGCTTGCATTGAATAAACCGTTAAAAAAACTAGCTATTTTTGTCTATTCACTTGGTGGTGGTGGAGCTGAGAAAGCCGCGCTTGAGCTGGTCGCTGGGCTGCAAAATCATTTTGATATTAAGCTTGTCCTTTTCTCAGATGTAGTGAAGTATGAGCTGCCTTCAGGGCTAACATATACGGTGCTTGACCAGTTTGATTTTTATGATAATCCGATAAAAAAACTGCTAAAACTGCCTATTTTGGCTTATAAATACGCTCTATTTTGCAAAGAAAACCATATAGATATATCTCTATCACTATTGGCAAGACCAAATATTATCTCTTCTTTGTCCAAGTTCTTTGCAAATCCTGCGCGGATTGTTCTCTCTGAGCATTCGACGCTGAGTCATTATTATGGTGGTGGATTTGTCCAAAATGTGTTGAAGTCAATAATACGACACCTTTATCCGAGAGCTGACAAGATTATCGCGGTTTCAGATGGTGTGAGAGGCGATTTGATAGCAAACTTTGGTGTGGATATGAGTAGGGCACAAATCTTGTACAACCCTATTGATATTGATGCTATTACGACCAAGTCACTTGAACCTATTGGTCTTGAGCTTCAAGGGTTCACATTTGTTACCTGTGGGCGATTGATTGAGAGCAAAAATACCGAACTGCTGATTCGCGCTTTTGCGAGGCTAGGTGAGCCAAATACAAACCTTGTCATACTCGGAGAGGGTGAATGTAGGGGTGAGCTGGAGTCGCTAGCTGGTTCGCTTGGAGTTGCCAGTAGAGTATATTTTGTCGGCTTTACACAAAATCCATACGCCTATCTTGCCAAAAGTAGTTGTTTTGTCTTTGGTTCGAGGCTAGAAGCCTTGCCCACTGTGCTGATAGAAGCTCTAGTGTGTGGCTTGCCGGTTATTTCTACGGATTGCCCGAGTGGTCCAGACGAGATACTTTGCGGTGAGGATGTAGAGTTTGCGAATGGCATCAAAAAAGCTAAGTATGGATTGCTGGTTGAGCTTGATAATGAGGTTGCATTTTGCGGCGCAATGAGTATGTTGTATGAAGATGAAGTGCTGAGACACAGATATGCAGATATGAGTATCACTAGGGCGCACGACTTTGAAAAAAGCAAAATTTTTGATATGTATAAAGATGCACTAATGGGAGTCACTGATTGAAAAGCTATCCAGAGAAATTTGAAAAATTACTAGAATCAATACAAAAAATACCCTCTATAGGCAAAAAAAGTGCTGTCAAAATAGCATATCACTTGGTTTTTGAGGATAGTTTCCTTGGGCTAAATCTAGCACACAGAATAGAAGATGCGGTATCTGGGCTCAAAAAGTGTATCAAGTGCGGAAATGTTAGTGACCATGAAATATGTCAAATATGTGCTGATGACGAGCGAGACAGTAGTCAGCTTTGTGTCATCTCTTCAGTAAAAGACTTGTTTGTTATCGAAGATAGTAAGAGCTTCAATGGGTGTTATTTTGTCTTTGACGCTATAGAAAACGATAGGCTTGAAGACCTCAGGGCGCTGATTGTTGAGCGAAGTGTGAGTGAATTGATATTTGCATTTACACCGTCTGTACAAACTGAGGGGTTTATTGTTTATTTAGAGGATAGATTGGGTGACTTGGAGCTTGCCTTTACCAAGATAGCCCAAGGTGTTCCAACTGGAGTTAGCCTTGAGAATGTGGATATGCTATCGCTTTCAAAGGCTCTGATTTCTAGGGTCAAAGCCTAGAGAAGGCTACTTGCCATCTCCATAATTGGCGACTAGATAGTTGACGATTATCTGCCTGTCTTCTTTTGGGATGGGTGCCTTGAACTCATCAGTCATCTTTTTGACTACACCGCCCCAGTAGGCTCTGCTTTTTTTGCCTTGATTGAGCACATAGCCAAAGGAGTGGCATATTAGACAGTTTTGTGCCACTACTTCATAGTGGTCTTTTTGTACCATTGGATAGTCGTAATAAGGCATTTCGATAGGTTTTGCTACTTGTGCATTTAGTGTAGATATTGCAGCTATCGCTACGGTGATAATTATTTTTTTCATTTTCTGCCTCACACTATCTTGACTTTTACAATATCAACAGCATTATATTGATACCCGCCAGCATTCCAGCCTATCTCATCTGCCATTGGCTGTATTCTACCTATTCTGTTGATCGCTCGAACCATAATTGCGTGCTCGCCTTTTGCCTTTGGCTCCCATTCAAAAACCCATTTTCTAAATGCGTATTTTCCAGCATCTTTTTCTAGTTTTGTTGCGACCCAAGTTTTACCACCGTCCATAGATATCATGACCTCTTTTATGCCATATCCCTCATCAAATGCGACACCTTGAACTTGTACTTTGCTACCTTTTTTGATAACAGTGTTTGGAGTTGGGTATCCGATTACGGATTTTACTTTCATCGCTGCTATAGGCTTTCGCTTGTATTCGATGTCAGCACCTGGGATGATACATTCACAATCATTGTTCGGGACTGTGTATGCAACATCCATAAAGAATGAGTTTTTGTATTTGTCCAAAACAGTGATTTCTGAGAGCATTTTTACCCAGCTGTCAGAGAAGTGACCTGGGATTACAAGTCTGAGCGGAAAGCCGTTTAGATATGGCAAGTCTTCTCCGTTCATCTCATATGCTACTATTATTTTATCTTCTAGCGCTTCGTCAATAGATACTTCTCTCACAAAATGTGGTGTTGCGTCTGGAAGAGCAGGTTTTTCTAGCCCATTGAGACCAACCCATACACTTCCTGGTTTGACGCCAGCATGATTTAGTAGGTCTTTTAGTCTAACGCCTCTCCAGAGTGCACAGCCCATAGCACCATGTTTCCATTGTACGCCATGTGTTGTTGAAGAATAAAAGCTTCTACTATTTCCACCGCATTGGAGCACAGAAGTTACCTCTACTGGTTCAAATTTTGATTTTAGGTCGTCGACGCTTAGGCTTAGGTTGTTGGTTACATTGCCTTTCACCTCTAGTCTAAATGTGTTCAGGTCTACAAAAGTCGGGATGTCTGACATATGCCATCTGACAAAAAATTGGTCATTTGGTGTGATTGTCTGTGTAAATATTTCTCTCGATGATTCTAGTAGTGGTGGTCTATCAGAGATGGTTTTTAATGGTTTTTTTTGTGGAAAAGCTATCATTGGTGGTTCGAATGGAGCATTTTCTTTTGGTAGCTGACCAGCAAAGAGTGTTGATGCTCCCAATGTCAATGATAAGCCCAAAAAGTTCCTTCTAGAATTTTGGTTCATTGTATATCCTTATAATATTTTCTAAATTTAGTTTTTTATGCAGACTCTATTTCTGCCAGACTGTTTTGCTTCGTATAGCATTTCATCTGCTTCTTTCATCATTTCGTCAAATGTTGTGCTAAGTCTCGCACAAACACCGATTGAAATAGTATACTTTATTTCTCCATGCGATTTGGTGGTGATACTTCTATTTTCTATGATGCTACGAATTTTCTCAAAAGTAGCTATAGAGTCGTGGTCTTTTGTATTTGGAAGCACAATGCAAAACTCCTCGCCACCTATTCTGGATACTATATCAGAGCTTCTAAATGTAGTTTTTAGCATATGTGCTAAGTCTTTTATAACAGCATCACCAATGTCATGACCATAAGTGTCATTTACTTTTTTGAAGAAGTCTATATCTAGTATGCCAACAGTGTATTCAAAGTTACCTCTGATTGCATTCGCATGGATAACATTCATGGTATCCATCAGATGTCGTCTATTGTAAACACCTGTCAGATAGTCGGTATTTGCCATATGTCTTTGTGCTTCTATGAGGGCGATGTATTCCATTGTATTGTTGATTCTATAGATTAGTTCCTGTTTTGAGAATGGCTTTTTGATATAGTCATTTGCACCATATTTTAGAAACTTTTCAATCGTGCTATTTTGACCTTCTGCTGCCGATATTGCTATTATTGCGATTTTGTCTTTTTGGTGTTTTTCTCTGATTTTTAGAGTAAGCTCAAAACCATCTACTTCTGGCATTATATAGTCTGTTACGACCAGCTTGATATCTTCATTGTTTTCAATTGTCTCTAAGGCTTCTTTGCCGTTTGAGGCGGTCAATACAGTAAAAAGTTGAGTTATCAGAGTATCTTTTAGTATTTCTCTAAAAAGAGCAGAGTCTTCTACTACAAGAACTTTTGTTTTGGAGTTTCTGATGAGTCTTCTGATACTCTTTGTGATGTAGGCATAAACATTGCTACTATCTTTATAAGCATAGTCAATATATCCAATCTCATTTATATTTTTTCTGATTTTGTCTTGCATACTATCGACGATGAGTATGGTGGGAATATTTTGTGAGACGAGAGTGTCTATGAGTACGAAGCTCTCCTTTGCATTGAGATCAAGCGAAGCTATGCAAGCTAAAAAACTGTCTGATTGGAGTTGGGAAAGAGAATCTGGGATGCTTAATGCTATTTGAATATCAACCGAAGGAATTTTTTTCTTTAGAAGTTGCGCTAGTAGCCTTGCTATATCTTGGCTACTATCTACTAGTAAGAGATTCCTGCAATTGACATCAAGCAATGATTAGTCCATTTGCCTTCTGAGATAGGTTGGAATCTCTAGCTCATTGTCATCTAGGTCTAAATTGTAGCCACCGCTAACTTTTCTGATTATTCTTGATGGCTGAACAGCTCTTTCCATCATGCTAGAATCGATAGCAGATGTTATGCTTAGACTGCTTTTTGAGACAGTGTTGTTAGCTTGTTTTTCAAAACCAGTCGCTACGATAGTTACAACAACCCTATCTGGACTCATGCTAGGATTTGTAGTGGTACCAAAAATAATATCAGCACTATCATCAGCACTTTCATAAATCACATTCATTGCTTGTTGGATTTGTACAAGCGGATATTCTGGATGGATTGCAAAGTGAACCAGAACGCCCATTGCACCATTTATGGAGATGTTATCAAATAGTGGAGACTCGATTGCGTTTTTGACAGCTTGGTAAGCCGCATCACTTCCACTACCATCGCCAACACCCATAAGTGCCATGCCTTTGTTGCTCATAACTGTTGAAAGGTCAGCAAAGTCGATGTTGATGTCGCTCTCACCGTGAGATAGGATAACACCACTGATACCAGTTACCGCGCGAGCAAGGACATTATCAACGACTCTAAAGCTTTCTCTAACACCCATATTTTTGTCTACGATGGCAAGTAGTTTGTCATTTGGAATTATTACGATTGAGTCGCAAACATCTTTGATTCTGAGCATTGCTTCTTCGGCATATTTTTTTCTTTTTGGACCTTCAAATACGAACGGTTTTGTCACAACTGCAACGGTTAGCGCACCTATCTCTTTTGCTGCTTGAGCTACTATTTCAGCGGCTCCAGTACCTGTGCCACCACCAAGACCAGCGGCAACAAATACCATATCAGCACCCTCAAGTGCGGCTTTGATGTCTGCAAAGCTCTCTTCTGCCGCAGAGCGACCTACTTCTGGTTTCATACCAGCGCCGAGACCTTTTGTGAGTTTCAGACCAAGTTGAACTTTTTGTGGTGCTAGAGATGTGTTTAGGTGTTGCGCGTCTGTGTTTGCTGCTATCAAATCAACACTTGTAATGTTTTCATTTACCATATGGTTGATCATATTTGTGCCGCCACCGCCAACACCGATGATTTTGATTTTTGCCCCGATATTTGTTCTGACTTCTTCGATTTTAAATAGTCCGTTCATACTAGTCCTTTGCCAAAGTTAAAATAGCTGAGTAGCCCAACGCCACATTTTTGCGAAGGGGTTTTTGATTCCACCTTCTTTTCTTTCTGGAAAATCTATATGTCTTGTTAGATTTTCAACCGCCTCTTTTCTGATTGACCTGCCCATAAGTTTGTCCTGAGAAGTTCTAGGTGGGTGTGTCTCATCATTTGATTGGTGAGCCCCAACTTTTGGATAGTTATCAAAAAGATCTTCTTTTTCGTCACTATCATCAAACACAGGTTTGCTCTCCGTGCTTGTTTGGATGCTTTTGTATTTTAGAGTCTTGTTTGAGTCTATTTCATAAAGTGTATGTCTGCCAGATGCATATAGAACAAGTCCTATTACTGTCGAAAACGATGGGTCTTTGAGCGTGTCAAAAAGTCCATCAGTATCATTTGGTCTAGCAAATCTAACTGGAAGTCCATCAAATACGGCAACAGCCAAATCTCTGAGTCCATCAAGCCTAGTCATACCGCCAGTGAAAACAACACCAGCTCCTAGAGTATTTTTGAATCCACTTTTTTCTAGCGATTTTGCTAGTATCATCAGTGTCTCTTCACTTCTAGCGTAGATAACATTTGACACTATCTCGAGAGAGACCTCTTGATTTTCGTTTTCGTTGCCAACTATTGGTAGTTCTATTATCTCGTTTGTTGCTGCATTTAGTGAGCCATACTCTATTTTGACATTTTCTGCATCTCTGAGAGGTGTATGGAGTGCCATTGAGAGGTCGTTTGTGATGTGGGCTGAACCGACGGCCAAAAAGTCATTAAACCTGATAGAGTTTCCATAATGAACTGCTACATTGCTGGTAGCACCACCTATATCAATAACGGCGACACCAAGCTCTTTTTCGTCATCGTTTAATACGGCTATAGATGAAGCGTATGCACTGAGGACAATATTTTCTAGTTCAATCCCAGCTAGTTTGACAGCTTTTCTGAGGTTTTCTAAGCTTGATTTTTGTGCCATTACGATATGAACACTGACCTCTAGTCTGTTTCCGCTCATATCAATCGGGTCTTCTATGAAATCTTGGTCATCAATCTTGAAGTTGTATGGCAAAACATGAATTGTTTCATAGTCATTTGCTACATTTGCATTATAAAGCGCTGTTTGAATTGCTCTGTTGATTTCTTTGTAGGTTATCTCTTTGTTGGGAACATTGACAATTCCGTGTGAGTTGATGCTTTTTGTATATGCGCCAGATATGGAGACTACAGCTTTTGTAAGCTCAGAGCCAGCGATTCTTTTGGCATCGCTTACAGCTGTTTTGATTGACCTAGATGCAAGCTCAATATTTGTTATTGCGCCTTTTTTGATACCATTCGATTTTGTTATTCCAGTGCCCGTTATCTGAGGAACACCGTCCCTTAGCTCTGCGATTACGGCACATGTCTTGGTTGAGCCTATGTCAATGGCGAGAATTGTAGATTTATTTTCCAAGCTTTCCATGTGTCCCATCTAGTTTAGTTTTTCAATGCTTCCATATTTATTTTGACCTCATATCTCTTTTTGAGATTATCAAGCAGACCTTCGCTGATAACAGAGACTTTGAATGGCAAAATATTAGCATTCAAAAACTCATTTTTAGTTGCTATCTCTTCGCTACTAAGCAACTTTTGTTCCGAAATCTTATAAAGTACTGCTTTGTCGGCAAATACTACAAATCCAGTGTCGTTTTTGCTTGTAAAAAGCTCACTCAAAA
Source organism: uncultured Campylobacteraceae bacterium (assembly GCA_964577355.1). Taxonomy (GTDB): domain Bacteria; phylum Campylobacterota; class Campylobacteria; order Campylobacterales; family UBA6016; genus CAZNYV01. Next base: position 13,463 of record CAZNYV010000015.1, on the reverse strand, counting down.
ACTTTTGAGATTCATCTGGTGCCAGGAATAGCAATCTTTTTGAGTCTGATTTGGTGATATATCCGACATCAGCACCTTTGAAACCTTTTGTTGTCTCTTCTTTTGCCAACTCTTTTAGTTTGACTAGTGCCCTTTCTTTTTTTAGCATTTCGGTTACCGCTGGTTTTGCTGCTTCGTATGCTAGTGGTTCAGCTTTATAGACTTGTGATACATTTGCAAATACAAATCCGTCGGTCGTTTCGATTGGTTTGATATTGCCTGCAGATGTCAATTTGTATAGTTCTTGAGCAAACTCTACAGGAAATGATGGATTGTCTATCGAAGCTTTTGATATTTTGACACCTTTTAGTTCGCCATTTTTGAGAGCTATAAATCTTTTAAGAGCCTCTTTTTTTGCTTTTCTCTTGCTTTCTTGCTCATTTACTAATGGTTTTGCTTTTGCGTAGCTCATCTCTGTGCCATTTTGCTCTTTGAAGTTTGAGCCGTACTCAGCAAAAGCTTTTTTGAGCTCTTCTTCACTGTTTTTGAATTCTGATGCTTTTACAGAGGCTATTTCTAGGTCGTATGAAGGTTTGCTTTGGAAATTATTTTTATTCTTTTCCCAGTATGTTTTGATCTCATCTTCAGTTAACGCCACTTTAATGTCTGATAGTTTTAGTATTTTTATCTCAATTTTGTCAGCACCAAAGCTAGCATTGGCGATTGCTTTGCTTTCTAGTTCGTTTACTTTTGGTCTAACAAAAGCAGACACTCGCTGTATCAATAGGTATTTTTTGAGCCCAGCTTCATAGATATTTGATTTTATTCTGTTCTCTTTGAGTACATTTAGATATTTTTGTTTATCAAAAACACCGTTTGTTTGGAAATCTCTAATTTGAGCAATCTTGTTCGCTACTTCTTCGTCTGATACTTGCAGCTCAATCTCTTTTGCAAAGTTTTCGAGGAGTGCTTGTTGGATTAAAGATTGCATAGCCATCTTTTCTATACCCATCTCTTTTGCTTCTTTTTCTCCAAGCTTTCCACCAAGCATCTTGTTGTAGTTGTTAAAAATTTGCGAATAGGCAGTAGAAAATTCGTCTCTAGTGATATTTACTTTGCCAACAGTGGCGACATTTGCAGAAAGTGAACCGTAGTTGTAGCTACCCCAACCAACAAAACCAGCCCCAACAAAGGCGATTGTGCTAATCCAGATTGTCACGACGAGGTATTTTCGATGCTTTTGCATCCAAGTTATCATTATTCAGTCCCGTTTTGATTTGGGTGATTTTATAGGAAAAATGATTAAAATACCCCAAAAACAGGGAGTTTGATGAACTTGACAGATAGGGATTTGCAAAGAGTTTGGCACCCTTGTATGCAAATGAAAGATTTTGAATCAACCAAGCTTTTTGCTATCAAGTCTGCAAAGGGTGTTTGGCTAGAGGATTTTGAAGGTAATCGCTACCTAGATGCTATCTCTAGTTGGTGGGTAAATCTGTTTGGGCACTCCAATGACTATCTGAACTCAAAAATCAACGAACAGTTAGATAGTTTTGCCCACATTATGACTGCAAATTTCACTCATGAACCGATGGTGCGGCTTTCCGAGCGGCTTTGTGCTCTTAGTGGGCTTGACAAAGTATTTTTTGCAGACAACGGCTCTAGTGCAATAGAAGTTGCACTCAAGATGGCTTTTCAGTTTCATAAAAATTCTGGAAATATTAAAAAGAAATTTATATGTTTTGAGAATTCTTATCACGGCGAAACATTGGGTGCGCTTAGCGTTGGAAGTGTTGGTCTTTACAAGAGTACTTTTGATGAGTTGCTTTTTGATGTTGTGGTGTGCGATATGCCGATAGACAAGAGTGAAGAGCAGGTTGCTGCCGCTATTCGAAAGATTGAAACGCTTTTGGAGAGTTCAGGCGATAGTGTGTGTGCGATGATAATAGAACCACTTGTGCAGTGTGCTGGTGGGATGAAAATGCATTCTAGCGAGTTTATAACTGGACTTCGAGAGCTGTGTGATATGTTTGGTGTGCTTTTGATTTTGGATGAAGTGGCTGTTGGTTTTGGTAGGACAGGTTCGATGTTCGCATATCAACAAGCTGGTATTTTACCTGATATTTTGTGTTTGTCAAAAGGTATCACAGGTGGATATATGCCGCTATCAGTAGCTGTTTGTACGGACAAGATTTATGATGCATTTTATGATGAATATTCAAGTGGCAAGGCGTTTTTGCATTCGCATTCATACAGTGGCAATGCACTCTCATGCGCAGTGGCAAATGGTGTATTGGATATTTTTGAGAAAGATGATATTTTTGGGCAAATTACGACAAAGAGCCAGCAAATTTCGCATAGATTAGCCGATATAAAAGACAAAAAAGGTGTTTTGGAGACGAGGCAGTGCGGTATGATAGCTGCAGTTGAGCTTTCTTGCAGTGATAGAATTGCGCCGAAAGTATTTGAGATGGCGATGAGCAGAGGTGTCTTTTTGCGACCTCTCGGTAGTGTGATATATACTATGCCGCCGTATGTGATAAATAAAGAGGAGATTGATTTGGTTTTTGATGTGATTGGTGAATGCGTGGATGCGCTGTGAGCGAAGCTATTCCACATATTCCTGTACTTTTGAATGAAGTTTGTGATGTATTTAGGGAGCTCACTAATGGAACTATAGTTGACGCTACTCTAGGATATGGCGGGCATTCTGAGGCGATATTAAAACTAAACGACTCTACGAAGATGTTTTGTATCGATAGGGATTCTGAAGCTATTGCTTTTAGTCAAAAGAGACTGGCTGGATTTGGCAGTAGAGTGCAGTTTTTTCATGGTGATTTTGGTTCAGCAATAGAGTCAGCACCGTCTGATGTTGTAGGAATTTTGGCTGATATTGGAGTATCTTCGTTGCAATTGGATAAGAATGAGCGAGGATTTGGATTTGATGGCGATACACTAGATATGCGAATGGATACAACTCAGGAGTTCTCAGCGTTCGATGTTGTAAATAGCTACTCTGAGGCTGATTTGGTAAAAATTATTCTTGAGTATGGTGAGGATAGATATGCCAAAAAGATAGCCTCTACAATTGTAAATGCTAGAAAAAAAGCTAAAATCACTAGTTCGAAGGAGTTGGCAGAACTCATATCAAAAGGTGTGCCAAGAGGCAAGCTGCATCCAGCTACGCTGACATTTCAAGCTATCAGAATCGAAGTAAATGATGAGTTGGGTCAGCTAAAAGCGCTGCTTGAAGGGGCTAAAAAGATAGCAAAACCAGATATGTTACTAGCAATCATCTCCTTTCATTCGCTTGAGGATAGAATCGTAAAGCAGACATTCAAGGAGTGGAGTCGTGATTGTATATGTTCTGCTACTGCGATGCGATGCGAGTGTGGTGGAGATAATGCGCTAGGTGAGCTTGTGAACAAAAAGCCAATTGAAGCGAGCGCTAATGAGGTGCGTACAAATCCAAGGTCGAGAAGTGCAAAGCTTCGTGTTTTTAGATTTTTTTGAGGTGAAGTTTGAGAAGTAAGCTAAGCAGTAGACAGGGGCATTTCGAGCTAGAAGAGCTAAACCCAAATGCACTCGATAAAGACGAGCTTCTGGGCAATATAGATGAGCTGCATTTCGAAGAGCGCGGGCTCGGATTCAAGACTGTTATGCTTGGTGTGATGGCGATGGTGAGTATTGTTGCTATTGTATTTCCGAAGATTTATATTAGTGCAAATATCTATAGGCTGAGTTTGGAGATAAATGCGGTCTATTCAAATGAGAAATCTCTCAAAGAAGAGCAGAGATTTTTGGTGCAAAAACTAGAAGCTGTGAAATATCAACAAGATATTCTCAATGCGCTTCGTTAAATAAAATTCAAAAACAAAAGGAACAAAATGAGTCAACTTTTTACCGTTTATGCCAAAGAGATTCTATTTTTGCATGTCGTATTTGCTATGACTTGGATTGGCGGAATGATTGTTGTGAGGTTTGCCGTACACAATGCCCTCTCTCAGATAGAAGACAAGCATTTGAGATTGGCTACGAGTCTTGATATTTTGGGTAAATTTTTCCAAATGGTAATCGTTGCAATAGCAGTTCTTGGGATTACGGGGTTTATCATGATGGAATCATTGCCGTTTAGTGGCGTTTTGTCGGGAATTGCATTTATAAAAACCCAACTATGGACAACGATGACTATGGTTTTTGGGTACATTTACTTCCGATTTATAAAAGCTAGAAGTGCTTTCGAGGCTGGGGATCTTGATGCCGCTTCGGAAGCGTTGTCTCTTCTGCCGAAATATTTAATTCCCGTAAACATAGGACTTGGGCTTATTGCCGTACTGCTTGGTGTTGTGCTTCGAGGATTTTGATTGCTCATACTTGCATCTTCATCGCCGACTAGGGCTGGAATATTGCGCTCATTTGATATAGATTTTGTCCAAAAAAGTGTAGATTTTGATGAAGACTCTATTGTCGCTTCGTCGCCACGCGAGTTCGTATATACTGCAACTATTGGTAAAATGGGCGCAGCCAAAAAAGCCTTTGGGTTAGAAATTCCAATACTGTGTGCGGATACAGTCGTATCTGCAGGGGCTCAAATCTTGCGAAAAGCCAAAGATAGGGATGATGCCAAGAGGCTTTTGGGGCTACAAAGTGGTAGTGAAGTTAGTATCGTAACTTGTAGCGCATACGCCAGAGAAGGGCTAAATATTATAGATTTGGCTGTTACAAAATATCTGTTTGCAAAGTTTGAGAACACTGATATGGAGCGCTACCTTGATAGTGGAGAATGGGAAGGTAAAGCTGGGGCGATAATGGTAGAAGGATTTGCAAAACCATATATCGAGAGGGTAAATGGATATGAATCAACGGCAATGGGATTGTGTGTAGAGCGGTTGATTCACTTCTTGAAATAGTTCCCTTACGATTCACTCCATCTGTCAAGCAGGTCAAAAAGTAGCTTGTTTGCACCTTTGACATTGGTGCATTCAGATTGTATGTCCTGAGCCGAGTCTACAAAAGGCGAGTCTGAGACTAGGTATTCACTGTCAGAGAGAAGCAAAAACTCTATGCTGTTTTCGGTAAATTCTAAGTGAAATTGGGTTGCGACCACCCTTCCGTCATGTGCATAAAATGCTTGATTTTGATAAGCGTCGTTTGAGGCAAAACGAGTTGCGTTTGTAGGCAGGTCAAATGTGTCTCCATGCCAATGAAACACCCTCATACAAGATGGAAAATCTCCAAACAGACCAGATGGTTCAAAATCAACACTTCTCCAGCCAGCTTCTCTTTGCTCGCCAGCGTACACATTTGCGCCAAGCACGCTAGCTATAAGTTGGGCGCCAAGACAAATTCCAAATACTTTGCCACCTTTTGCGATGTGATTAGCCAATACGATTTTTTCTTTTTCCAGATAATCTACACCGTCATATACGCTCATCGGTCCGCCTAGAACGACCAGCAAATCGCTTGTTCTGGGCTCTTCATTGTCGTAGGCGTGGACAATATCAACCTCAATCTTCATACATTTTGCCCAGTTGAGGATTACGGATGGACCTTCAAAGTCTACATTTTGCCAAACGGTTAGTTTCTTCATTTGTATTCCGTTATCTGGTTTGGATTTAGTCTAAATTTCACTGGTTGCTCTTTGACTCTGTAGCCAAACGGGACTATAAGTGCAATCTGTCTACTTGGAGTGTCTAGCCCCAAAATCTGCTCAACCTTTTCTTTTTCAAATCCTTCGATTGGGCATGAGTCAATACCTATCATAGCTGCCACACTCATCATGTTTGCAGCAGCTATGTAGCACTGTTTTGCACTCCAATGGTATAACTCTCGATTTGTCAAATCAATATCAGGCTGTGGCTTTTGCTTTAGGGACAGTTTGGCTGAATCTACTAGTTTTGTATGATAGTCAGCGTACTTTAGATTGTATGCCTCTTGCATCTCTGCCGGCATATTTCGTCTGGCGAACATATCGTGAACATAGCTACCAAGCGGTTTTATGGATGCAATGTCAACTGTAAATACAACTAGCTCAGCACAAGTAGTGATTTGTGGCTGATTCCAACAAGCTTCTCGCAACCTTTCTCTGATGGTGCGGTCTCGCACGACGATAACCCTCCATGGCTCCATCCCAAAAGATGATGGTGATTGTCGAAATATCTCTAGCAAAAACTCAAAATCCTCTGTTGGGATTTTTTTGTTTTCGTCAAATAGTTTACAGGCGTGTCTGTATAAAAAAGCACTCATAATTTCTTGCTTGTCCATTTTGTTTGCCTTTGTATTTTTATGAAATTCTATAGCATTGAGGTTTATAGTTGGAGGTTGAGATGAGAATATCGTAACAAAAAATTAGAATAGCTCTATTTCTTCAACTTCCTCAGTTTGGGTTCCCTCTATCATGGAGATAATCATCTGAATATCGCTTAGCATCGATAGGTTGTAATAAGAGTGAGGGAGTTTTTTGCTGACCAAGTTTTCTCTCCACGAAAGTAACACAATCGTCATGCTGTCCATGTATCCAATAAGTCTACCAAACAGGGCTTCCATTGTTGAGATGTTTGACTTTAGAGAAAAGGATAGGTGCATAATTGCTTGGCTTAGTTTGTCAAAAGAGGTATATCTGCCACAGATTCGAGAGTATTTTTCTAAGTATGTTGCTAGTAGTAGTATTTTCTCTCTATCTATATCATTGTCTATTGCAGACATTGAGATGGCAGAGTCTATTTTGCCTTCTAGGTCTATCAGCTCATCAATATCCTCGTTCGTGACTATCATATAAAGGTCGTTTTCATCCTCTTCATCTTTGATGCCTTGCAGTGTGGTTTGCTGCATTTAATTGATTTGTTCTATTTTTATTTGTAGTGTATGAACCGTTTTTTCTAGCTTTATATTTGTTTCTGCTAGCTCGATAGCTTTTTTTGACAGTTCATTGTTGGCTTGTTCTAGTTTTTTTGTTTTGTCCATCAACTCTAGGTTTGCATTTTCCAGTTTTATTTTGTACATTTCCTGCATATTATTATCTGAAATACTACGACATACTTCAAACAAGGACTCTTTTAGCAAGATAGAAGAAAAGGGTCTGGCAACAATTTTGGTGATTCCATATTCGATAAGCTCAAACAGCTCGTATTCATTGCAGTGAGAGGAGATAATAATTATGTCCAGATCTTTTTGTATGTTTTTGATTTTTTCTACAGCACCAACTCCAAGGCAGTTTGGAAGTTTTGGATCCATGAGAATAAGGTCAAACTTGGACTCTTCCAAAGCTTTTATTGCAGAGTCTAGGTTGTTGGCACTTTGTGTGTTGGCAAAAAAAGGAAAAACTATTCTAGTCAGCTCTTTTAGGAAATTTTCGTGTGAGTCTATGCACAGAATGCTCAATTCGCTCGCTACGCTTCGTAGCTTTTCATAGCTAACCATGTTATCTCCTCAAGACCATACCGACTGCTTTTAGCACTTGTTCTGGCAAAAATGGTTTTACGATCCACCCAGTTACGCCAGCATCTTTGCCTTTTGCTTTCATTTCGTCACCTTTTTCGGTTGTCAAAACAAGTAGAGGAGTTGTGGCATATGCAGGTAGCGCTCTGAGGTGCTTAACAAGATCAAAACCATTCATGTTGGGCATATTGATGTCTGTTATGACTATGTCAAATAGCTCATCTTTTGCCTTTTCCAAACCTTCTACGCCATCTTTTGCTTCTGTGACATTGTTGTATCCACCATCAACCAAGGCATATTTGAGCATATCTCTTAGCATATTGGAGTCGTCAACTATCAAAATCTTTGGCATTTTGCTCTCCATAAAATCTTCGTCAGCATAGTTTTGCATTTGTTGCAAACAGCCGTGAGGCATTAATTTCAGCTAGTCTATCCAAATATATTTTAGGATTGCAAAATTAGATTTAATTATTTTTTGTAGGCGTCTATTTTAAAAATGTAAATAAAAGGGTTTAAAGTTTGGGTGGGAGAGGGGAATACACATTTTTGCCTCAAAAGTGCTATACAATAGAGCTTTGGCTGAGTTCGATTTTGAGTATTACCCTACAGCTTTTTTGAATCCAATCTCCAAGCTAAATCCAACCACCCTTGCATACTCCATTAGAGTGCCAAGATTTGGCAAGTGCGTTGCATTTAGGCTCTCTATCCTTGAAATATTACTCTTTTTTGTGTGTAGTAGATTTGCCACATCATCTTGAGTCATTTTTGCTTCTAGCCTAGCTTTTATCATCTGTTTTTTGAGTTCAAATATAGGTTTTAGCGCTTCATACTCGTCTGCTACTTCAGGATTTTGAAGTGCTTTTGCTTTGAAGTCTTGAAATGATGGTCTATTTGACATTGTCAATCTCCTTTTTGCGTTCTTTTGCAATATCCAAATCTTTTTTTGGTGTCTTTTGTGTCTTTTTGATGAAAGAGTGCAAAATAATAATCTTTTTGCCAACCGCATAACAAAATATGCTTCTGCCGATTCCCTCTTGTCCTTTGGCTCTAACTTCAAAAAGTCCATCGCCAAACGAATCAGTATATGGCAAACCTAGATTTGCTCCAAACTCCTCAATCATCTCAAAGATATGCAGAGTCTTTGCTAGTATCTTACTTGGAAAGCTGTAGGTGTCAGCCTCTACACTTTCATTGAAAAATTCTATTTGCCATTTCATGCTCGGAGTATATCATAAATGATAACTTATGTAAAGGTGTTTTTTTGAGCTTATTTAACTCTTTTTGCTACAATCTCCCAACTATAAAATCTAGGTGGTCAAAATGTCAAAAAAGCTTAAGCAACATCTAATTGATATGTCTGAGAATGATTCAAGGCTCAAAATATTATGTTCACACTTGGATTTTGACGAGGAGCTTATCCCAAAAGCCTTGCAAAATATTGTCACTATTTTCCCACATTATAGCCGTCATGATATTTCTCACTCACATCAAATCCTAGTAAATATTGAAAGGCTCTTGGGTGATTCTATAGAGATGCTATCTGCCACAGACACATGGTTGATAATCGAAGCGGCGTACTGGCATGATATTGGGATGGTAGTCACATCAGATGAGATAAGCAAAGCTGTAGAGTCAGAAGATTTTGAAAACTACCTGCAGAGCATCTCTGCCAATCCGACAAATGAACAAAAAGAATTTGCCAAAAAACTATTGAGTTGTACCACCCCGTACTGCTACAAAGGCGACAACGGACTTAATAAAGTCTATGATGATTTTAGAGTAATTCTAGCCGAATGGTTTCGTGGTCAACACTCAAAAAGAGCTGAGCAGATTGTAAATAACCCATTTGAACTACTTGGTGTTAGCTCGCCTAGAAATGAATTATTGCCAGCAAGATTATTTGAGATAATCGGGAAAATATGCCTTTCTCATGGCATGAATTTTGATGAAATATTGGAATTACTACCTTTCTCTGAGGTTGGCGTAGGGCTTGATGATTGTCACCCAAGATTTGTAGCATTTCTCCTTAGGATGGGCGATTTGCTAGACATCGACAACAATAGATTTTGCCCAGTAATGCTTAGAATGATTAGCTCCATTCCACAGACAAGCATTACTCACAAAAAGAAGCATTTAGCCATAAAGCATTTTAGATTCGATAAAGATAGGATTGAGATTTCTGCGGTTTGCGATGATTATGATGACTATGAAATAACAGATAGATGGTTTAGTTGGATAAAAACTGAAGCCAGTATGCAGATGAGCAAATGGAGCGAAATTGTCCCTAGTAGAGATTTTGGGCTATTACCTACAATAGGTAGTCTCGATGTCAGTCTCAAGTCAAATAAGGAAGTTTTACAAAGTGGTAGCACACCAAGATTCTCAATAGATACCCATCAAGCGATAAATTTACTTCAAGGCTCTGGGTTATACTCTGATAAATGGCAAAGCATTAGGGAGTTATTACAAAATGCAGTTGACTCAACTTTGCAAAAAATATGGCTAACCAACCTAGACAAAGGTCTAGAGTGGGATATAACATCAGAGGAGATACAAAAAATATTTAATAGTTACCAGATAGAAATCTCTTTGGACAAAATCAAAGATTTGGACGATGACACATCGGAGTGGAAAATATCAATCAAAGATAGAGGGATAGGCATATCTAGAAATGATTTACGATATATGCAAACCATAGGCTCATCATACAAGAATCAACAAAAGCAATCAGTAATCAAAAAAATGCCAACATGGATGCAGCCATCAGGTAGATTTGGTATTGGTCTGCAAAGTGTATTTTTGATTTCGGATGAGATTGTGTTTGATAGCAAAAGCATCATGGAGTCTGACGGACTAAAGATAACTATGAAGTCGCCACTGAGGGAGCATGGAGGCATCATAAATATTGAAAAAAACGATAAAGCAGCATGGAGCGAGGCAGGCTCAATCTTGTCATTTGCCTTTAAAATCAACAATAAACATGAGTATTTAGGCTTTAAAACTGGTCAAAACATCACGAGAGACTACCTGTGCAAAATTGACCCTATTGTCAACAACTCTATTCCGTATGAAATTCTAACTATCCTCGACGAGATTGCAAGCTTCAAACAAAACTCACTCATTGCGATAAAAATCGAATCTGAACTATTTAGTGATGAAACTGAAGATAAACAATGTCTAACTGGTGAGTATTTTGACAAAAAAAATATGATTTCGATTGTTGATATTGACATCAGTGGTAAGTACACTAGATATGCTTACTTGGATGATATAAAAGTGCTTTTCAAGGGGCAGCTGGTTGAGTATGCTAGGATAGATCTACCATTTATAAGATGTACATTTAATATCTTGTCTGGTGATGCTAGTGAGATTCTTACAGTTAATAGAAATGGCTTGAGAGGCGAAAAGCGAGATGAGATTGAAGAAACGCTCAAAGATGCAGTTGTAAATTATTTAAACTCTGAATCAAACAAGTTTCCAGCTGAAATTAGCTCTGCCATACTGCAACTGATAGGCAAAAAGGCTAAAGCTGATTTGGTTGATAAATGGAAAGACTGGAAAGTCAGTGTATTGGGAGAAAAATCATTAAAAGAGATGTGCAAGCTCAAAAAATTTTCCATAATTAATGAGCGTCAGCCAAGTATAAATGGGCACGAATATAGATTCTCAATATACGATTATAGCTCTGTTCTAACACTACTAACTAAGCTTTGGTATGAAAATAATGGATACATAAAACTAGATCAAAAAGAACCAAAAAGATATTCAGAGGACATATTGGTCTTCTCAAAAACTCCTATAGACCCAATAGGGGAAAACAAGCTTATTAAATCATTGTTAGAAATTGCAGAAAGTCAAAAATCAGTAATATATCAGCACCAGCAACACCCTTACAATAGACTGTATTATCCATCCTATGGAGAGTTTAAAAAACTAACCGTCCAACAAACTTTAATGCTAACCGATAAAATTTCCAATTACCACGAAGATGTTTTTGTCTTTCCATATTTTTTTGACGGAAAAAAATTCGTACTTGAGCATCTTGAAGAACTCTACAGATGGACTATTGACAATAATTTAAATGCTAACAAACCGACGCTTGAGGAGGTAAAAGAACTCTATGGGAGATTTATTGACTCTGTAAAGGATGTAGTTGAGCAGGTTAATAAAAAAATTTAGCTTCTAGCTGACTTATGAAATAGTTAAAAGGCTTATTTTATAGGGTTGATTTGGATTTTTCTGGATTTATTTGGAAGTATAGGTGGCGGAGAGAGGGAGATTCGAACTCCCGAAGGGCTCATCACCCTCGACGGTTTTCAAGACCGTTGCATTCAACCACTCTGCCATCTCTCCGTGGTTTTGTTAAAAAGTAAAAATTGGTTGCGGGAACAGGATTTGAACCTGTGACCTTTGGGTTATGAGCCCAACGAGCTACCGGACTGCTCTATCCCGCGTCATTAAGTGAGTCTTCCAGTCTGGCTGGGGTACAAGGATTCGAACCTCGGTTAGGTGGACCAAAACCACCTGTCCTGCCGCTAGACGATACCCCACCAAAAATGGAAAGCGGATTATATACTAAAAAACCTTTTTTGTCAACTCTTTGTGTTATAATGACTCAAAACACACTACGGAGAGAGTATGCCAATATCGAGAGTTGAAAAGGCAATAGAGGAAATCAAAAAAGGCAACATGGTTGTCATGATGGATGATGAAGATAGGGAAAACGAGGGCGACCTAGTATATGCGGCTAGTTTTTCGACACCTGAAAAAGTAAATTTTATGGCGAGCCTTGCCAAAGGGCTTATCTGTGTATCCATCACAAAAGAAGATGCTATCAGGCTGGAGCTCAGACCAATGGTAGAAAAAAACGATTCGTCATATGAAACAGCTTTTACTGTTTCGGTAGATGCCAAGGGAAGTGCGACGGGCATATCCGCATACGAGAGAGATGACACTATCAAGCTCCTATCCTCTGCCACAACAATCCCATCTGATTTGGTGCGCCCAGGGCATATATTTCCACTGATTGCAAAAGATGGCGGTGTACTGGTACGAACTGGGCACACGGAGGGCTCAATCGACATATGCAAGCTTGCAGGGCTTTATCCATCGGGTGTCATTTGCGAAATCATGAAAGATGATGGCACTATGGCTAGGCGAGATGATTTGGAGAAATTCGCAAAAGAACATAATCTGGCGATAGTTTTTGTATCCGACCTAGTAGAGTATAGACTCAAAAAAGAGTCGCTTATCAAAGAAATCGAATCAAAAGAGGTGGATTTTTTTGGTAAAACTTGTGAGATGAAGCTATTTCAAGACTGCTTTGGCAAAACTCATCAGGCGTATATTTTCGGCAATACTAGCGAATCGGCAAATATCAAATTTCACAATGTGGCACCAGATATTGAGCTAATCACCAACTATCACAAATTCCAAAGTCTTCAAAAATCAGTTGACTACTTACAACAAAACGGCGGGGTTTTTATACTAATGGGAGCAACCGACCCACACGAAAACGGGGAGTTCAAAGAGATAGGAATTGGTGCGCAAATCATCTCGGCTCTTGGAATAAAATCGATAAATCTGCTCACAAGCTCAGCTCACAAGGAGTTTGTCGGCATAGCAGGATTTGGACTAAGCCTAGCTCAAAAAATAGTGATTTAGGGCTATAGCGCCCTAACCTTGGTTATCTCGTCTCTCAGTCTCGCTGCATCCTCAAACTCTAGGTTTTTTGCCGCATCTCTCATCCTGAGAGTGAGCTGTTTTATAATCTCTTCTTTCTCAGCCTTTGGTACTTTGCCTCGTTTCTTCTGCTCAAGACGGCTGAGTGGCTCGTCCTCTTTGAGGCTATCATCCATCTTTCTATCAACACTTTTTGGCGTGATTCCATTGGCTTTGTTGAAATCATCTTGCTTTTTGCGTCTGAGTTCTGTAATATCCATCGCTTTTCTCATAGAATCCGTAATCCTATCAGCAAACAGTATAACTTTGTCCTCCAGATTCCTAGCCGCCGTGCTTATATTCTGTATTAGGATTTGCTGGATTCT
>CAZNYV010000014.1:0-22422 GCA_964577355.1 uncultured Campylobacteraceae bacterium | reverse complement strand
AAGATAGTGCTACACCGCTAAAAGCAGGAGAAAAAATCGCCTCATTGATAACAAATAACACATTTGTGCCAATGAATGGCAACCACTATTTTTTCCTTGAAAATGCCATGGAGATAGAAAAAGCCGTACTAGAAAAGATTTGATAGTCACACACCTATCTCTTCTTCTTGTCTGCTATCTATACTGGGTTCTATATTCGAGAGATAAGGCTTGCTGTGTTTAAAAACAAAAGTTTGCACCAGATTGGAATATACTCAGCGGTCATTGCTGTTGTATTTGTATCGCTATTTGTCACCCTTATCTTTTATGGTCAATCCTACTATATAAAAAACTCTATAAACGACCTTATTGTCCAGCTATTCACGCTTTATCTTAGCATTATTATCGCTGTAGGGCTACTCTCTACTTTTATATCATCAAAAGTAGAAAAGGAGCTGGTAGCACTTCTGGATTTGATCAAAAAAGCACCCGACTCCAACGGTATTTTGGAAGCAAAATTTGATATTTTAGAGTTTCAAGACATAGCAAGTGGCACAAAACAGATGATCGATCAAATAAGACTACAATCGAGAGACCTAAAAGAACTAAACGAAAATCTAAATCAAAAAGTAGCAGAAAAAACAAGTGACCTTGAAAAACAAAACAAAGAGCTAGAGAGCGCAAAAAAAAGCATTGAAATGGTTGTAAAAGCGCAAGATAGATTCATCAAAAGTGCCATTCACGAAATAAATACACCGCTTGCAATTATCAGAGCAAACATAGAGCTGCTTGAGTTGAAAAATGAAAAAAGTAAACATCTATCAAAAATTGGCTCAGCTGCAAAAATCATTGCCAACATCTATGACGACCTTGGATATTTCGTCAAAAAAGAGCGTTATGCCGACAACAAAGTAGTCATAAACTTCTCAAAATTTTTACAAGAAAGGGTTGAATACTTCACAGAAATCGCCGAATTCAACAACTTGACACTAAAGCCTAATATCGACGATGGATTGTTTGTGGTTTTTGATCAAATGCAACTACAACGAGTGGTTGACAACAACATCTACAACGCGATCAAGTACTCAATCGAACAAAATAGCGTCAAACTAATTTTGTGTAAAATAGGTGAGAAAATTATGTTCCAAACCATTAACCACTCCAGCCAACCAATTGATGCGACAAATATTTTCAGCAGGTTTAGCAGGGGAGATAGCGCTAGAGGTGGATTTGGTATAGGTTTGCATCTAGTTCAGTATATTTGCGCAAAAAACAATGTTGCAATCAGCGCATCAAACATAGAGCCAGATGGCGTTTCCTTTGAATATTTATTTGATGATTTCTTGTCTTCTGTTGACAGAATGCAAGGTTTTTAAGGACATATGATGAAAATCTTATTATTAGAAGACGAGGCGATGCTACGAAGTTCCATCAAGGAGTTTTTGGAGGAACTAGACTGCGAAGTGGATGACTTTTTTGATGGCAAAGATGCCCTCAAAGCCTTTGAGAGCGATGAATACGACGCACTGCTACTTGACATAAATGTACCAAGCATGGATGGATATGGACTTTTAGAAAAAGTACGCCAAACCAACCCGCTAAAACCTGTTATATTTATCACTGCCATGACTGATATTGACGACATAACAAAAGCATACAATCTTGGTTGCAGCGACTACCTCAAAAAACCATTTGGACTTCAAGAGCTATGGCTAAGACTCAAAAGCATAGTCGGTATAGTAGCAACAAAAGAAGCGCCACTGCTCAAGCTATCTAAAAGCTACGGCTATGATAAAAAACGAAAGACAATGATGTATGGAGACAAAGAGTTTTCGCTTAGCAAAAAACACTTGGCAATCATTGAGCTGTTGGCTGGAAATATCGGATTTTGTGTACCGCTCGAGAGCTTTAGGGGGTTCGCTTGGGACAGAGAAGATATTGACGATGCAACGATAAGAACCGAAATAAACAGACTAAAAAAGCTCTTGAGCGAAGATTTTATCATCAATATCAAAGGTGTCGGTTATAAAATAGAAAAATTTTAGCTCCCTAAGCTATTACATACTCTGAAATAGTTGTTTTCCCAAACTTTCTTATTTTTACTCTCTTGAACATACCTATGGTCTCTGGTGCTTCAAAAGACGATATGTGTTCGAAAAATAGCTTTTGTACCTTCTCAACATCTGTTCTTTTGATAAGCTCAATGCAATTAATATAGATATTCTCCATACCGTCCCTAATATCAAACGGTGGGTCAAAATAGAAAAAAGAGTTGGTAGATGCTGATTTTACATAACTAAGCACATCATCATAAATCAAGAAAGTATCCGCATTAAAAAGCTTGCATTCATCAAGTCCTAATTCAGTAACATTGCGTTTTAGACATGAAAACGAATCTCTATCCCTCTCGACAAAAACAGCCCTGCTAGCACCTCTGCTAACAGCCTCTATGCCCATAGACCCACTACCTGCAAAAAGCTCCACAAAAAGCGCCCCATACAGTTCGCCGACTAGAGAATTAAATATTGCGGCACGAATAATATTTTTTGTACTTCTTGTCACCGCTTTATCTGGAAGATAGATTTTTTTGTGTTTTAATTTACCAGCTATTACAGTTGAGATTAGCTTGCTTTCTTTCATTTGTTGACCTTCAAAAGCTCCAATAGTCTCTCAGAAAACTCTTTTGTTAGACTCGCTATTTGTTGCTCCAAACTCTCAACAGGCTCTTCAGCTTGCTCTTTTTTTGGCTCAAAAATATCTTTTTTAATATCTAGCTCTTTTTCGTAGTTATCCAACAAAGAAAGAAGCTTTGCTTTTCCAAAAGGTTTTTTTATATCAGCGTCAGAATCATTGGACACTACCAGCAAGGGTTTATCACACTCAAATTTCCTATCAGAGATAACTACATCTGCTGTAGAAAAATCAGTAAGTTTGTCACGCAAAAAAATCTCAAGCCCTCTTCTGAGCAAAATAGAATCACATACTACAGCTACTTTTAACAAATAAAACTACCTAATAAGAGTGGCATTCAAAACAATGTCTCAAAGCACTCTAAAAATTTAAACTTTTGCAGATTATGACGATTTTTGCCTTAGAGGTGTTGTATACACTAGGGCGTCTAGGATGATGCTCTGCAAAATCTAAACAAGAGGTGAAAAGAATGGATGCTATATCATCTTTGCAAAGTGGCACAATGATGCCGGTTGCAACAACAGATCAGAAACAAGTCTCAAATGCACAGACAAGTGCAACAACTACGACTGAAGTTACCAAGCAAGTAGAGAAATCGAACGAGAAACAAAGCAAGGAAGATCTAAAAAAACAGCTTTCTACGCTTAGTGAGCAGCTCAACAAAGAGATGTCGCCCCTTAACTTCAATGTGAAATTCGGCTACAATGATAAGCTAGACGAAATGTATGTGTCTGTAACGGAAAAAAATACAAATAAGTTAATTCGAAAAATTCCTTCAGATGAAGCGGTCAACCTTATGGAGAAGATGCGGGAAATAGTTGGAATGATTTTTGATAAGAAAGCATAGCTACACAATAAATATGAAGGGTCTACCATGGCAGCGTTAAGTTCACTAGGGATAGGTAGTGGCACATTAACACAGAGCGTTATTGATCAGTTAAAAGCAGCTGATAGTGCAAATGTAATCAATCCGATAACAAAAAATATCACAAAAACAACAACAAAACAAACTGATTTGGCAAGTTTGGTTGCACTACTGTCTACACTAAAATCACCAGTATACGACTTGGGTACAGATACTGCGTATCTAAAAACAACTGCGACATCATCGTCAAAAGCAATTTCTGTCACCACAACAGATGGCGTAGCGCCACAAACAGCCATTATGAATGTGTCTCAACTTGCAAAAAACGATGTTATACAATCCAGTGGATTTAGTACAAGTACTTCTGTGGCCTCTCTGTCAACTGGAAGTATGACAATTAAAGTTGGAACACAAAGTAGCTACAATATACGAATAAATCAAGGCTCCACGCTAGAACAAATCGCACAAAGCATCAATGACTCTGCGAACGGGGTAGTTAAGGCTAGTATTATAAATACTGGTGCCAGCACAAATCCTTACAGACTTATTCTAAAAGCTGTTAATGGAGGGGATGCAAACAAATTATCGATTTCAGAAGATGGACTTTCATCGTCACTTGGACTTGCTACTCCTAAGATATCAGCGGATAATTTAGCAACAACAAGTGCTTTAAGCTTGGCAGCGGGTGACATAACCATAAATGGTGTACAAATTGGTGCTGTCAACACAACAGCTGTATCAAGTGGAAATGAGGATACAAACGCCACTGCACTTGCAAACGCAATCAACCTAAAGTCTAGCGATACTGGAGTTACAGCAGTCACAGATGGAGCAGGCAAACTAAAGCTAATTAGTAACGGTGGCGGTATCGGTCTGCAGTTAAAAAATAATGCTCTCAGCGCACTAGGATTCAATAATGCTTACAACACATCAGACACCCAGTCGTACACTGGAGTAAGCACTGCTAGCAGCTCAACACTCACAGGAACCAGTGCAATAGAACAAAACGATATTATGATAAATGGCACATCCATTGGTGCCTTTGACCTAACAGGTTCAAATGCATCTGATAATGCAACAATCATTATGGGCAAAATAAATGCTATCAAAGATACCACTGGTGTAACAGCAATGACAGACAGCAATGGCAAGCTAATGCTTTATTCTGCAAATGGTAGTGCCATCTCTGTAAGCACAACAGCCAAAGGTGCATCACTATCCGGTTTGACATCTTCAGCAACAACAGCCACAGGAACATCATATACAAAACTTCAATCGGCACAAGATGCAAAGTTCACATACGACGGCATAAATATGAGTAGAGCCTCTAACACTATTACAGATCTGATTAGTGGTGCAACTTTTACACTATCTAACACTTCTGCGACGGATGGTGATGCTTCAATAGCTGTCACCCAAGATACATCCGGTATTGGAACGGCAGCTGACTCATTTGTAACAGCCTTTAATGATGTAAACACAAAGCTTCAAGAGCTAACAAAATATGATGCGGCGACCGCAACGGCAGGTACATTTAATGGTGTAAGCGAAATAACAAGCATATACTCCAACATATCAAGCATTTTGACAACTAGAGATGCAAACAACAATTCACTAATGGATTATGGTTTTTCGCTAGATAAAAACGGACAGCTAAGCCTAGATAAATCAGTATTCAATGAAAAAATGGCTGCCGACTCATCAGCTCTCGAAAAACTGTTCAAAGGTACAAGCAAAATTACCAGTGGCTACTACACAGCAAACAACCCAGTAACCTCATCAAGTGGGTTAACTGCCGGTTCTGGCTCAATAATTATAAATGGCATCAGCATAGACTCTGTCACAACATCATCATCTGATCCAGAAGTAAATGCACAGCTATTTGTTACGGCTATAAATGCAAAATACTCAGATACTGGTGTGAAGGCATATACAGACGGCAAGGGAACTTTGAAGCTTCAAAACTCTCAGGGTGGTGAAATAAAACTCGAAACATCAATTCAAGGAGCATCTTTATCAGGATTATCAGGTTCAACAGGAGGAGCAGTAAGTGCAATGACAGGTGGCACTGTCGCATACGGAAAGGTTGAAGCTCAAGATGGTGTCTTTGCTTCGTTAAATACAATGTTGAAAAAACTTATGAGCAATAGTGACTCCACATTGACTACATATGACAACTCATTAACGGACGAACTAAACAACCTTACTACACAAAAGACAAATGCTCAAGCAACACTGGATAGTAAATATGAATTAATGCAATCAAGGTTTGCACTATACGACAGCATGATTGCAAAATACCAACAATCATTTAGCTCATTACAACAACAAATAAAATCAGCTTCTAGCGGTTAAAGGTAACTAATGAAATCTAACGCAGTAAATGCATATGCACAAAACGCAACAAGAATAGAATCTCAAGAGAAACTCGTTCTTATGCTATATGAAGGAGTCCTTAGATTTTCTTCACAAGCAAAAAAAAGTATCGAGGTTGATGATGTTGAGAAAAAAGTATACTGGATTAACAGAACAATTGATATTTTTGCCGAATTGATAAACTCTCTAGATTATGAGCATGGTGGCGATGTGGCGCACTATCTTAATGGGCTTTATTGTCATCAGATATATATATTGACACAAGCGAACCTTGACGATACAACCGAACACATTGATACGGTAATCAAGGTAACCAGAGGGCTTATAGAAGCATGGAAAGATGTGACAGGAATGGTGATTTGACACCGAACTGGATTGACTCACTAAAATTAGCTCTGATAAATGAGAATTTCGACGACATAGTGCATCTATATGATTCTATGCCCGAATTCTCTACTACCGAGGAAATGAAAGAAGCATCAGCACTCATTGAGTCAGCAATTTTTCTACTAACAAATGAAAAAAACAAAACAGCTGATATTTTAAAAAGAATAGAGATGCTAAAAAAATATGGAAATGGGTCAATCGGACATCCAACAGTAGGTAGGCTAAGCAAAACTACATACTAATTTTGATAGCATATTATCACAGCACACGGAAGTGTGGGTTGCCAATAGAGGAAAAATGAAAGATAATAGAATATTAATCGTAGACGACGAAGCGATAAATAGAACTCTTATCAAGACCGTGCTGTCAAAAGAAGACTATACGCTTTTTTTTGCCGTGAATGGTGTTGAGGCAATTGAAATATTAGCCAAAGAAGATATTGATGTAGTCCTCCTCGACCTTATGATGCCAATAATGGACGGCTATGAAACACTCAGAACCATCAAAGCAGACCCAAAACTAACTGATGTTCAAGTAATTATGATTACTGCTCTCAGTGAAAGATCTGTACTAAAAGAGACATTGAAGCTTGGCGCGGACGAGTTTTTAAATAAGCCATTTGATATTGAAGAGCTAAAAATAAGAATCAAAAATGTTCTAAAACTCAAAAAATACATAGATAGAATCAAAGATGTAAATATCAATCTTGAAAAAATAGTCAATGAAAAAACAGCCGAAATACAGACATCTATTTGGATGATCAAGAAGTCAGAACAAGACATAGTAAGCATACTTGGTCGCGCTGGTGAATACAGAGATACTGATACTGGCAACCATGTTGCTAGAATGAGCCACTACTGTGCTATTTTGGCAAAAAAAATCAATATGAGTGAATCCGAACAAGAAACCGTATTGCTAGCAGCACCACTACATGACATTGGCAAAATTGGCATACCCGACAATATTCTCCTCAAGCCAGGCAAGCTTACCGAAGAAGAGTTTGATATAATGAAAACTCACGCCCAAATTGGCTACGAAATACTTGGTTCCAAAAACACGCCTCTTCTCCAAGCTGCCAAAATCATAGCTCTAACGCATCATGAGAAATGGGACGGTACTGGCTATCCAAATGGTACGGCTGGTGAAGATATTCATATTTACGGGAGAATATGTGCGATAGCGGATGTCTTTGATGCACTGGTATCAAAGAGACCATACAAAAACCCTTTCTCACTAGAAGATGCGATATCAATAATGCAAGATGGCAAGGGCAAACATTTCGACCCAAAACTACTAGATATTTTTATTGAATGCATGCCAGAGATTTTAGAAATCAAACTACAATTTGACTAGGAACGATACATTTTCTGAGGCTGTTAACTCTTAATTTGATTGACTAGAGCCGTAATCGCTAATCGTAAAAATAAATGTTGAACCAATAGATGGTTTGCTAACTATTTCTAAGTCACTTGAATGCAGTTTAAGGACATATTTTACAAGCGCCAGACCCAACCCCAAAGAATTATCCCATCCATTTTTGCTCACCCTATAAAACTTCTTGGTGATATTTTCCATCTCTTTTTCTGGAATACCGATACCATGGTCAACAACCTCCACCCTAACCTGCTCAGCCTCTTTTATAGCCTTGATGGCGACCTCACCCTCTGAATATTTCAGAGCATTATCAGTCAAATTGACAATTGCCAACTGCAATAAAGTCCTATCTGCTATCAATGAAAAATCGTCACACTCTATCGTTATGGTTCGCTTTTTATATCTCTGCAGCAACTGTTCTCTTGTATCTTCTAGCAAACTTTTAAACATAAACTTTTCAGGATTTATTTCCACACTATTATTTTCCAATCTAAGGGATAAAGCCAACCTGTCTATCATCTTAGAAATCATCAAAGCATTCATATGGGCTTTTTCCAAAAATTTATCTCTTATTTTTTGATCCATCTGCGGGTCGTTCATAATCGTTTCAGTATAGCCCATAACGGCAGCAACTGGATTTTTGAACTCATGAGCGATAGCCTCAACAATATCCGTTGCCTGTTTGTTTTTTAGCTTTAGTTTTGTTGTGTATTTTTTCTTTTGATTCTCTTGCTTTTCAAGTTTTCTCGTCAGCAACATCAATACCTCAGCAATGGAGTAAAACTCCTTTGCAAAAGCGGGCTTGATGGTTGCCTTAAAATTCTTCTTTTCAAGTTCTATAAGATAGCTGGCAATATTGGATATTTGCCCCTCAATACGCTTGTTGATACGGTAAGAAAAGAATATGGCTATCATCAAAGCAAACACAAACACATAGGCAATCTGATACCAAAGAGCGTAAAGATACTGCTCATATCCAGAAACCTCAGCAGCCAGCCTTAGATACACAACAGAGTGGTTGATGTCAACCTTTGTAGCCACATATACAAGGTCTTTGTTGATAGTAGTAGAGTGTCGCACCTCCAGCCCTATCTCTTCTCTCATTGACTGCATAATTTCTGGTCTAGTTAAATGATTTACCATTAGACCTTTGTCACTATCTGTTTCAGCGATCACAACACCTTTTTCATCAATAAGAGTAACCCTATAGCCGGACAACTTTTTTATTTTCTGGACAAACTGATCCATGCTTTCGCCACTACTATTTGCGATAAGCAACTGCTTCGTTATTCCTATTGATTTTCTCAGATTGCTCTTTTGTGCTGATATATCAATCTGCTTTGTAGAATAATAGCTCATACCAAGCATTATTCCAACCAATACAGTGAATATGACTACTACATTGATAAGAAATATTTGATGAAGTCTTACCAAATTTTATATCCAAACCCTCTGACAGAAGTTATATAGTTTTTTGTTCTATCAGGGTCTATCTTCTCTTTCAATCTCTTAATAGCAACATCTACGGTTCTACTCTGAAAAGATTCGTCCTCTTCCCAGACTGATTCAAGCAATGTCTCTCGTGAAAGTGCGCTATTTTTATTTTTTATAAGCTCATGAAGCAGATTTATTTCCAGCCTTGTCAAGGAGACTTCATTTTGACCAATAAAAACCTGTTTGGAATCAAGCGCAATAGTAATATCTCTATATTTTACACTATGCCTCTCTCCACCTGTCCTCTTCAATACGGCTTTTACTCTCAAAACGAACTCAGTTATGTTGAAAGGCTTTGTGATGTAATCATCAGCACCTGCTTCAAGCCCTTCGATTTTGTGTGAATTTTCTGTTTTTGCGGTTAAAAATATTACTGGGGTTTGGTAGAAGTTTTTTCGTAGTTTTTTGACAACATCGACGCCATCGACGCCTGGCAAATTTCTGTCAATAATAAGAAGTGATACATTTTCGCTATCGAGCAAATCCTCGATGCGAGAAGGGGTAAGCAACCCCTCGACATCATAACCCTCTTTTTGAAGCGTATACTCTATCAGCTCCAGTATGTCAGGTTCATCCTCTATGACAACGATTAGCTCTTTCATAGTTTTGTAGTTAGCCTACCGCCTTCATTTGCATAATAAACAAGTCTTGCGATATTCTCACAATGATCAGTCACCCTCTCATGTTTTTTGAGAGTTTTTATAACTTTCAAATACATTAGCATCTTATCTTGCTCTGCTGGAGGGTTTGCCAATAGCTCTTTTTGGAAAATTCCAAATATCTCATCACTCTTTTCTTCCTCAATATGAATTGACCTATAACTATCCATATTGAAGTCTTTAAAGCACTCTATAACATGCCTAATCGACCTAACAGATATAATATGCAAATCAAGCACATACTGTTTGATACCCTCAAAGTCAAAATCACTCTCCAAGATTTCTTGCATACTTTTGGAATATTTTCTCAGACTATCAGCGATTCTCATCAATTCATTTGTGCTTTTTAACATAGCTATAAGGCTTCTAAGCTCACTAGCCTCTGGTGAATATAGTGCCAATGCCACGATTATATTGTTATCCACACTCTCTGCTATATAATTGAGATGCTTGACGCTTCCTTCTCTGGAATATCTTATTTTTTCTATACTATTTGTCTTTATGCCTTCAAGCGAATCTTCAAAAGCTGACAATAAAAACTCAGCCATAGTAATTATATCTTTTTTGATTTCTAGGACTTTTTGTTCAAAATTTGGAAGCATGACAACCCCTTGTAAATATGATAGTGATGAAAATATTACGGCTTTTCAGTTACAATAGCGTTACTGATATACTCAAAAAGACCAAAAACACCGCGAGTAATCATATTGTAACACACCGGTATTAAAATTGTGTGTTCAAAAAATTCAAGGAGAACTAATGTTAAAAAACAGACTGATAACACTTATCGCTGCTACCACACTAAGCATTTCGGCTTTTGCAGCTGACACCATAAACGGCGCTGGTGCGTCATTTCCTGCACCACTATATCAAGCATGGGCACATGCTTACAATGCTGCAACTGGTGTTCAAGTTAACTACCAATCAATAGGTTCAGGTGGTGGCATAAAACAAATCCAAAATAGAGTTGTAAATTTCGGAGCAACAGATGCTCCGCTAAAACCTGAGCAACTAGCAAAAGATGGTCTCCTTCAATTCCCAGCAGTTGTTGGCTCTATCGACATCGTATACAACATCCCTGGTGTAGCTGATGGCAAACTAAAACTTAGCAACGAAGCTGCTGCTGGTATCTTCCTAGGTACTATTACAATGTGGAACGACCCAATTATCGCAAAAGACAACGCTGGCGTAAATCTTCCTGCAAAAGCTATCACTGTTGTATATAGAGCTGATGGCTCAGGTACAACATGGAACTTCACATACTGGCTAGACAAAATCAGCCCAACTTGGAAATCAAAAGTTGGCGTTGGAACAAGTGTAAAATGGCCTAAAGGTATGGGTGGTAAAGGCAACGAAGGTATCACTAACAACATAAAACAAGTTCCATACTCTATCGGTTATGTTGAATACGCATATGCAAAACAAAACAAACTAACATCTGCAATTGTTCAAAGCGCAGAAAAAACTTGGGTTGAATCAAGCGTAGAGACTTCAAAAGAAGCTGCAAAAAATGCAAAATGGACTAAAAAAGACCACTTCTACGAAATACTATCTCTTGAGCCAGGCAAAAAATCTTATCCACTTGTAGCAGCTACTTTTATTCTGCTTCCAAAAGAAAAACCAGCTGACGATAAAAAAGTAACGAGTTTTTACAAATTCGCATTTGACAAAGGTGACGCTGAAGCAGCAAAACTAGGCTATATAGCACTTCCTGATGCGACTACAAAACTAATCGAGTCATATTGGGCTGAAAACATTAAATAATATCTCACGAAACCCTCCAACACAGAGGGTTTCACTACTTCAATCTCCCACTTTCAAGGCTTTAAAGTTATAATCGCACCCTATGGGTATCTCTAAAAAATCAGGTTGCTTTTTTAGAAGTGCCCTTATGTTATACAACGGAGTTTACAAATGCACACAGAATTTGACCCAAAATACACCAAGCAAGTGGCTTACTTTTCAATGGAATTTGCTATCCATCAAGCGTTAAAAGTCTATTCTGGAGGACTAGGGTTCCTAGCTGGCTCGCATATGAGAAGTGCTCACGAACTAAAGCAAAATGTCATCGGTATAGGTATTCTATGGAGTTACGGATATTACGACCAATCCAGAAACGAAGACTCGTCAATGTCTGTAATGTACAGAAGAAAGCATTATAGCTTCCTCGAAGATACGGGTGTTATGGTTTCGGTAAATATCTACGGTACAAATGTATACATAAAAGCACTCAAACTCGCTCCTTCGATATTCGGAACTGTTCCGATGTATTTTCTGACAACAGATATACCAGAAAACGACTACCTATCAAGAACAATCACTCACAAACTATATGAAGCACACGAAGAGACTAGAATATCTCAGGAGATCGTCCTAGGTATTGGCGGTGCAAAAATATTAGATGCGCTGGAAATAAAACCAGAAATATACCACCTCAACGAAGGGCACGCAATCCCTGTAGCCTTCTATCTTTATTCACAATACAAAAATATAGAAGAAGTCCAAAAACGAATGGTATTCACCACACATACACCCGAGGCTGCTGGCAACGAAACTCACAATTTTGACCTACTCAGCAGAACAGGGTTTTTCTATGATGTAGATATACACACTGTTAGAAATATTTTGGGGATGCAGAATGACGAAAGATTTTCATTGACTCTAGCGGCATTGCGATTATCAAAAATCTCAAATGGTGTATCAAAAATTCATGGCGAAGTAGCAAATGAGATGTGGCATACATACGAAAACATATGCCCAATTATTTCAATCACAAATGCTCAAAACAAAAAATACTGGGCAGACAAACCGTTGCAAAATGCTTTTGATGAAAGAGATGACTACGGTTTGCTTGCTCGTAAAAAACATCTCAAAAGAAGACTCTTCGACATAGTTGCCGACCAAACAGGTAAAATGTTTGACCCAGAAGTACTAACTATCGTATGGTCTAGGAGATTTGCAGAATACAAAAGAGCTGGACTTATCAAGCGAAACTGGGAAAAGTTCTATGAACTTGCAACCAGACACGAAATGCCTATCCAAGTGATATGGGCAGGTAAACCACACGCTGCAGACACAAATGGTATGAAACTTTTTAACGAACTTGTATATGCAACCGAAGGGCTCAAAAGATGTGCGGTACTAGTAGGGTATGAGCTAAATTTATCTGCAATGCTAAAAAGAGGTGCGGACATCTGGCTTAACACCCCTAGAATAACCAGAGAGGCGTCAGGAACAAGTGGTATGAGTGCTGCGATGAATGGAGCTATCAACTTCTCCATTAATGATGGTTGGCATGCGGAGTTTCAGAATGATGGCGAAAACTCTTTTACAATTTTCCAAGAAAAAAACAAAGATAATATGATTCAAGATGAAGAAGACTCGTTCAATCTACTAAAAATTCTGGAAGAGAAGGTAATACCAACATACTACAATAACTCTCACAGATGGTTAGAAATCATGCGTGCATCAATGCAAGACATAATGCCTTATTTTGACTCAGGCAGAATGGCAAATGAATACTATGAAAAAATGTATATGTATGAGCCAAAGCCTAAGACAGGAACACTATAACAAGGGAGTTAGAGATGAGAAAAGCAAAAATAGTAGCTACACTTGGACCTGCCAGCGACTCAATAGAGATGATTGAAAAACTAATCAATGCCGGTGTCAATGTTTTTAGATTCAATTTTTCTCACAACACGCATGACTACCATTTAGCAAACCTACAAAGAGTACGCGAAGTAAGCTCTAGACTAGATAAACCAATAGCTATTTTACAAGATATATCTGGTCCAAAAATCAGAATTGGAGAGCTGGCTACTCCATTAGGGTTAGAGGTGGACAGTGAGCTGAATTTTTATAAAAACAAGTCGCACAACGACCCTTTTGGCGTAGAACTGAACCATCCAAATATACTAGATAGTCTTGTTGTTGGTGCATTGATGTATCTATCTGACGGACTTATCAGAGTTGAAGTTGTTGAGATTTTGGACAATTGTATAAAAACAAAAGTTCTAGTAGGTGGTACCTTAACATCAAAAAAAGGTGTAAATTTCCCAAATGTTACCATTCCAATCTCGGCAATCACTGAAAAAGACCGTAAAGATATGGAGTTTGGTGCAAAACATGGCGTAGACATGATGGCTATATCTTTTGTCAAATCAGCCGAAGATGTTATTGAAGCAAAAAATATTATCAAATCTTTTGGCTCAGACATTCCAATAATTGCAAAAATCGAAAAAGCAGAAGCCATTGCAAACCTAGAATCCATTGTATCGGCATCAGACGGTGTCATGGTGGCTCGTGGCGATTTAGGTGTTGAACTTGGTTTGTCAAAAGTACCAGTAGCACAAAAGAAAATCATAGCCTCCGCAAACAATGCAGGCATTCCTGTAATAACTGCCACACAGATGTTAACATCAATGATGAACTCACCTTTTCCTACTCGTGCAGAGGTTTCAGATGTTGCAAACGCAGTACTCGATGGAACAGATGCTGTTATGCTCTCAGATGAAACAACTGTTGGCAAATATCCAGTAGAAGCAGTACGAGCGCTAGTTGATACGATTTGTGAAGCAGAAAGCATCTATCCATATCACGAGAACCTAATAAAACTTCACAACAAAAAAGATGCTGTTGCTGCAGCCGCAGACAGAATGGCTGAAGATTTAGAACCAGACGCTATAGTAGTGTTTACACTAAGCGGTAATTCTGCTAGAGCAACAGCGAAATACAGACCAAAAACACCAATCATCGCCGTAACACACACAAATGAAGTTTACAGAAGACTAGCTCTCAGCTGGGGAGTAGAAAGTGCATTTGTATTAGAAGAGCACGAAGACACCGACAATATGCTTTGCGAGTTTACAAAAAAGGCTGTCAAACTAGGTATTATTAGAGAAAATGGCAACTTTATCGTAGTGATAGGCAAAGTAGGTCAAGCAAGTTTGATAAAAATAATGCAAGAAGAGGATATTAAGAATGCTCTTAGCGGGCGGGTGATACACTGAACAAAATATAATAAGGAGTAATAATGGCATTGAAAGTAGCGATAAACGGTTTCGGAAGAATTGGGATGATGGCAGCAAAAATTATTGGGCAGAGAGATGATATTGAACTAGTTGCCATAAATGCCACTATGACTTCCGAGATGTTGGAATATCTACTAAAGTATGATTCTGTTCACGGAAAATATGATGCCAAACTAATCGATTCCACAAGAATAAGGATTGGCAAACATACTGCAGTAATTTCTCATGACAGAGAGCCTGCAAACCTCAATTTTGGAGAACTTGGAGCAGAGGTGGTTCTTGAATGTACTGGTAAATTTTTGACATCTGAAAAAGCTCAGGCGTACTTAGGCAAAGGAGTAAAAAAAGTTGTCTTCTCGGCTCCAGCAAAAGACGATACTCCTACATTTGTATACGGCGTGAACCATACAGAGTACGCGGGACAGCCAATAATCTCGAACGCATCATGTACAACAAACGCGCTAGCACCATTGGTCAAGGTGCTACATGAAGCATACGGCGTCAAAAAAGGTGCGATGACAACGGTTCATAGCTATACAAACGACCAAAATATCCTAGATGTCAAACACTCAAGCGACCCAAGACGAGCAAGGGCAGCAGCCATGAACATCATACCAACAAGCACGGGCGCAGCAAAGGCAATCGCACTCGTAATGCCTGAGTTAAAAGGCAAGCTACACGGCTTTAGCCTCAGAGTGCCGACACCAGATGTTTCTATCGTTGATTTGAGCGTAGTTGTTCACAAAAGTGTCACAAAATCCGAAGTAAACGAGCTCTTTAGACACGCTTCTGAAAATGAGTTCAAAGGGTTGATAGAGTATGACACAGACAAAAGAGTTTCGACGGATTTTGTAGGCTCAACATACAGCACCACATTTGTACCAGATGTTACACATGTAGTAGACAATAACTTGGTCAAAATCCTCGGCTGGTACGATAATGAATGGGGATATACATCGAGACTAGTAGATATGGCTGTGTTCGTCGGTTCAAAATAATAGAATCATAAAAGAGGAAAAAATGTTAACGCAGAATTTGTATTTCAATGACAAAATGTCATACATCGACGAAGGCAGAGCGGGCTCGGTTTTTGATTCAATCAAAAGCGAAATGGCAAATATTGGATACTACTCGTTGCCTGATGGCTCAGCAGATATGCTTGGGCAGATTTACAAATTTATTATCGATAACAGCCTAATCTACAATAAAAAACTCAAAAACCTAATAATACTAGGCATTGGTGGCTCATCCCTTGGGACAAGAGCTGTCGATGACGCACTAAAACATATCAAAAATCGCAACAAAATCAATCTGATTTTCCTAGAAAACTGCGACCCTGTTGCGACCAATAGACTTCTTAGTGGCGTAGAGATAAAAAACTCGATGTTTTTGATGATATCAAAATCTGGTGGCACAATAGAGACAACATCTATCGCCAAATATATCTTTGATAGATATAGCTTTGATTTTGAAAAAAATAGATTCAAAAAACGATTTTTGATTGTTACGGATGAGGGCTCACCTCTTGATACTTTTGCCAAAGAGTACCAACTAACAACATTTCATATTCCACACAATGTAGGTGGTAGATTCTCTGTGCTCAGCGCCGTCGGTCTTCTACCTCTAGCAATATTGGGATATGACATCATAAAACTTCTGAAGGGTGCAGAAAGTGTAAAACACTCTTTTTTTGCAAACCATAATAGTAACATGATAAAAAAAGCCATCTATTACGCTGACAACTCACAAAACACTCCAATCAATGTTCTGTTTTCATACTCCAGCTCCCTTGCATCTTTTGGCGCATGGTACAGACAGCTTTGGGGTGAGTCTTTGGGCAAAATAAATAACCAAAATCAAAGAATAGGTCTGACGCCATCAGAACTAGTTGGTTCAATCGATCAGCACTCTTATTTGCAACTTATCGTACAAGGTCCTCTCAATAAAAGTGTAACATTTATCAAGGTCAAAAACTTCAAAAATGATACAAAAATCCCAAGCTGGTCTATCAAAAACCTAGAAAATACAGACTATGTCAATGGTATGAAAATGAATGATTTGATAAATGCACAATGTGAAGCAACACTACAAACACTCAACGAACAAGGCGTAGCTGTCGACCTTCTCGAAATCGATTCTCTGAGCGAAGAGTCTGTTGGTGCGCTGATTTTCTACTTTGAGCTACTCACATCTTGCACTGGTGTTGCTCTCGGAGTAAATACATACGACCAGCCTGGTGTTGAATTTGGCAAGAAAAAACTTCAGCAAATGTTAGGAAACCAATAATGTCAATTGCGATTATGTGCTCTGGTGGTGATGCTGCTGGAATGAACCCAGCCATCAAACAGTTTGTCAGCTACAGCCTCTCACTTGGACTCGAACCATACCTCATCTACGATGGACTCGAGGGTCTGATTGATGGTAACATCATAAAAGCCACCCACGAACATGTAGGTGGCATAGTAGGGCGAGGTGGAACAATCATTCGCTCGTCAAGATCAAAGAGATTTTTCGACATTGAGTATCGCAAAAAAGCATATGAAAACCTAGAAAGTCGGGGTATTGATAAACTTGTAGTTCTCGGTGGTGACGGCTCATTTCGTGCTATGAAGCAGTTTTATCATGACTTCGGCATCAACTTTGTCGGCATTCCAACAACAATAGACAATGATATATTTGGAACTGACTACTGTCTTGGGGTTGATACAGCACTAAATATCATTCGCAACTGTATAGATGACATACGAGACACAGCATATTCGTTTAGGAGAGCTTTTGTAATCGAAGTCATGGGGCGTGATTGTGGCTATCTAGCTGCCGTTTCTGCTCTCACGAGCGGAGCTGAAATGTGTCTCATACCAGAACTAGAATATGACCTAGAATACCTCAAAAAAAGGTACAAAAAAGAGTTTGCAGACGGCAGAACATACCTCATAGCTATCGTCGCGGAAGGGCTCAAAAAAACAGAAGAGATAGTCGAATGGTTCAGAGATGAAGTCGGCATAGATACAAGAGCAACGGTCTTAGGACACCTACAAAGAGGTGGTTCACCAACTGTACACGACAGGTTGATGGCGTTTGAGTACACAAAATTAGCTATCAACAAACTCCTGAAAACAAAAGACGACAACAATGTCATAGTCTACAAAGATGCTAAATTTGACTTTGTGAACATCGATTATATCAATTCGGCAAAATATACAATACCGAGTGACATTATCTCATTTGTAGAAAGTCTATCACACGAAGAGTTGGTCTGTTCAATAGCTTAAAAGCCTCCAACTATTTCCCTCAAGGCCTCAAAAGTCCTCTCAATAGATGCAATCTCTACTGATTCTTCTAGCGTGTGAGGACTGTGTATATTTGGACCAATAGAAGCAAACAGCTTCTCAGGCATCCCCTCCAATAGCACCCCACACTCCAATCCAGCATGTATAGCTTTGAATTCGCTGGCTGGGAAGTGCTTTTGCATAATATCTCGAACGCCACTAGCAAACTTATTCACCACTGGCTCCCAAGGCGCATAATGCCCTGCCGTATAGACTTTGAATCCATTTTTCTCGAACAAACCTATCATTTGCAGTTCAAACTCTTTCATACTTTGCAAACTCATCGCTCTCGCATACATTTGCACTTTTATAGTTGAATCATCTATATGAAGCTTGGCCAAATTGACGCTCAAATCTGGAATACCTAGTTCCACATTTTGTTTTATCACACCGTGCGGCAAAGAGAGCAAGAAATCACACAGACCATCATCATGCACTGTTTTTATGTACTCGCAACTAGCAGCTTTTGGTATGGAGTTTAGTTTTTCGCCACCATCAAAGCTGACTAAATATCCATTTTGAGACTTAACAAATTTGAGATTCTGGATAATGGCATTTGGAATATTTTTATCAATATCGATACCAGAGTGTCCCCCTGGTAAGTTTTCCACCAAATACGATTGTGCTACTTTTTTATCACCCTCAATAGCAGAAACATTCTTGGTCGCCACAATCTCAAATCCTCCAGCACAACCGATATAGACAGCACCATCTTCTTCGGCATCAAGATTGAGTATATACGGCGATACAATTGACAGCTTAAGCCCTCTAGCACCTATCAACCCAATCTCCTCATCGCTCGTAAACAAACACTCCAAATCATCAAACTCGTCCAATAGCGCTATCATCATAGCCACACCGACACCGTTATCAGCACCCAAAGTAGAATTTTTGGCTTTTAGAGTTAGCCCGTCATTTATGATTTCGACAGGCGACCCATCACCAAGACAGACCATATCGTAGTGGGATTGCAGGCAGATTTTTGGCTTGCCTTTTGAAATTAGGACATTGCCTACTTCATCCAAAGCTACTTCAAAGCCTTTGAGCTTAGCCAAATCTACAAGATAATCCCTCATCTGCGCACTATGTCCAGAGCACCTTGGAATCTTTTTTGCTATATCACTAAAAATTTCTAACACTCTCAAAAGGTTTCCTTTGAACAAGTTTATATTTGCTATCGCTATTGGATTTATTTTATCAGGTTGCTACTCAAAATGCGGTTTTACAGATAATTATTATTGCGACTGCGAAGAATGGTATGACGCCGAAGGTGGCTACCACAAAAAATGCCCAGATAGCTTGGTAAATATAAATATTGGAGCGAAAATAGAACCGCATGGTGAGTAAGCAAAACGAACTTATAGAGAAGACA
Source organism: uncultured Campylobacteraceae bacterium (assembly GCA_964577355.1). GTDB lineage: Bacteria > Campylobacterota > Campylobacteria > Campylobacterales > UBA6016 > CAZNYV01. The sequence goes on along the minus strand of CAZNYV010000014.1, from coordinate 2,863 downwards.
AAAAACAGAAAGGATATGGCGAAGCTATTTGCAGCCATAGATGCCCTCTCACCAAATGTCACAAATATCAGTTTTGGCGACACAGTAGAGATTACGACAGATGGTAAATTATCTACCGAAACAGAAGCGTTAGCAAAACAGCTTATGCCTTGGCGCAAAGGACCTTTTGCGATAGATGGGCTGTTTATAGATACTGAGTGGCGAAGCTTCATCAAATACAATATCCTCAAACCACATTTTGATTTAAAAGGTAAAAAAGTAGCTGACATAGGTGCTAACAACGGATACTATAGCTTCAAAATGTTGTCCGACAAGCCTTCTTCAGTTACAATCTTTGAGCCATATGCACCATACTTTGCACAATTTGTATTTTTGGACAGATTTATCAATTCTGGTATCAGATTTGAACTTTTGGGTGTGGAAGATTTGGTAGATTATGGTGAGAAATTTGATGTTTTGTTTTGTCTAGGAGTTGTCTATCATCGCACAGACCCGATTGGCTCACTAAAGGCGTTGCGTAAGGGGCTAGACAAAAACGGTGAGCTATTTGTAGACTGCCTCATAATTGAAGGTGATGATGAAATAGCATTGTGCCCAAGTGAAAGTTATGCGAAGATGAGCAACGCATATTTTATCCCAACAAAACGAGTATTCGAAGGATGGCTTCGCAGGGCAGGATTTGACTATATAGAATATCTCGGACAGTTTCCCACCACAACCGATGAACAAAGGCGCACAGAGTGGATTGGCGGGCTGAGTTTGGATAGTTTTTTAAATGAAGATGAAACGGCTACTATTGAGGGGTATCCACCTCCAATGAGAGCGTATTTTAAATGTAGGAGTTGATATGGCTGAACCAGTAGGTCTTTATGATGTAGATGATGGTAGAAATGCATTACAAACGCACTTGGAAATCAATAGGACATTGTGCGGAGAAGTGCTAGAGATGAAAGTGAGCTATGCAAAAATATCACTCACAACAACTCAAGAAATGTCGGTAGATTCACATGGATTGGTTCATGGTGGATTTATCTTTGGTGCTGCTGATTTTGCAGCAATGGCAGCAGTCAACGACCCGAATGTTGTGCTTGTAGAAGCAAACACCAAATTCTTGGCGCCAATAGAAGTAGGCAAATCTATTATTTTTGAAGCCACCGCAAGCCATGAGACGACAAGGAGCAGGTTCATTAATGTCATAGGAAAGCTAGGCGACATCAAAGCATTTGAAGGCGATTTCAAAGCTGTTATACTTGACAGACATGTATTGAGACTAAAGCTAGTTGACTAAGCTAGCTTCTTGAATTATATTTATACCTCTCAATCTGACTCTCATTTCCCCTGACACCACCACTATGGACAAATATCGTCTCTCCATCAGCAAAAAGCTCGATATTCTCTGACACAACAAGCCAAGTTTTGACATCATAAAGCAGGTCAAACGAGACTCCATGCAATAGCAGTTTTTGATACATTTCCCATAAATCAGGGTGTGGTTTGGCAAAAGGATATTTTTTCCTGCTCTCTATGATACATGGAAGCCGAGATTCCTGAACTAGCTTCGACATTTGAGTCAACAAATACGCCCCATCACCAACACATGGCACCGTATAGACCTTGCCCTCAAATCTCTCGCTAACAAAGGCGGCTGTAGTTCCAGTTCCAGATGATATTATCACTTTTGGTTGTTTGATTTTTTGCTCTCTACAAAACCTATTTAGCTCATCAGCCAGCATCCACACCCCTTCACGGGATAGCTCACAAGCCCCACCCTGAGGAACGAACAGCTCTCTAGCTTTTGCTTTATAGCCATTTTGAGCGATATTATCATATTCACCACTCTCCAACTCCACAAGCACCATACCGTTCTGCAGAGCGTGCTTTAGGTTACCCATTGGCTGCGAAAGTGTTTTTGGTAGTTTTTTTGTGAAATAGTAGAACTTTTTTTGCTTCATTTTTGCCAATGCTGATAGCGAATACATCGCGTTCGACTGTGCCCCACCATAAGAAACAATAGTGTCAATATCACTTAGCTCCGAGGTATATAGTGAGTAGAATTTTCTAGCTTTGTTACCGTCTATCTCAGGGTCTAGCAGGTCATCTCTTTTGAGCCAAAAGTTGACTTCACCATATGGCGTCGAGCACGCATCAAAACAAAATCGCTCTACTGGCGAGTTGGTTAGCATCCTAGTAGTTTGACAAAATCGTCATGCAAAAGCTTGTTTGTCCCGACAATACACCTGTCATTGAGCGTATAAGGTTTGCCGTACTCATTTGATACCTCTCCGCCAGACTCCAACAGTATAAGCACTGCCGCTGCCGTATCCCATGCCTTGAGATTTATCTCATAAAAACAGTCATACACACCCTTGGCAGCATAGCAAATATCAAGAGAAGCACTACCGTATCGTCTAATGTCTCTAGTCTTTGGCAGTACATTTGCAAGCCTTGTCATCGTCCACTCAAAATCAGCTCCACCATCGGCTTTTGTATATGGAAAACCTGTAGAAATAAGTGCATTTTGGAGGTTTGTTGTCTGTGATACTTCCAGCTTTTGCCCATTTAGATAAGCGCCATGCCCTTTGCTAGCCCAAAACATCTCGTCCATTATCGGATTGAATACAACCGCCTCACTAGGCACTCCATCCACCCAAACACCGACGGAAATAGCACAAAAAGGCAGTCCATGAGCAAAATTTGTCGTACCATCTATCGGGTCTATAAAAACTCCGCTATCAGGATATTTATCCCCAGCAAAACTCTCTTCACCGATGATTTGTAGATATGGGTATATTGTTTGCAATCTTGGTATCAAAACTTCTTCAACAGCAATATCTTATTTACTTACAAGGTCAACAGTCCCTTT
>CAZNYV010000013.1:6405-22794 GCA_964577355.1 uncultured Campylobacteraceae bacterium | reverse complement strand
TCAAGTAGTTCTGTTTCTCTGGTTGATGGAGAACCAAAGCTAAGTCCATCTTTGGCAGTTTTGAAAACGGCTTCAAATATTTCAGGGTCGTTGTGACCAAAAATCAATGGTCCCCAGCTTTGAATATAATCTAGGTACTTGTTGTTGTCGATATCGTAGAAATAAGCACCTTCACCACGGGAGATAAAAGGAGGAGTGCCACCGACACGTTTAAATGCCCTGACTGGAGAGTTGACACCGCCAGGGATTGTTTTTTTTGCTTCTTCGAATGCCAAAATACTTTTTTCAAGAGTCATATGTAGGTTACCTTTTCAAAATTTATGGCGTATTCTACCTCTTTTTTGATGATAGTCCTAACATACAACTCTTTGGCGAATAAATGTATCAGCTACTCAAAGACTATTTTTTATTACCCTCAAGGTCGATTGATATTTTTACCTCGTCACAAACCACAAAACCGCCTGTTTCCATAGCTTTGTTCCAGTTGAGACCAAAGTCTTTTCTGTTGATGGTGCCGTTTAATGAGAAGCCTACTTTTTCATTTCCGTTCGGGTCTTCTGCATATCCGCCTATATCAGCGTCAAATGTTACAGACTTTGTGATGTTTTTGATTGTGAGGTTTGCTATTACTTTTGGTTTCTTACCACCTATAAATTTGGTCATTACAAGCGTCATTTTTGGAAATTGTGCTGCATCAAAAAAGTCTGCGCTTTTGAGATGTTCGTCTCTTTTTTGAATCTCAGTATCAATACTCATTACTTCTACTGTACCGTCAAGTTTTTGAATGATATTTTTTTTCTCATCAAATGAGAAGTTGCCGTTAAAACTTTTAAATTTACCTTTTACATTGCTAATCATAAGATGCTTGATACTAAAACCTACGCCAGAGTGTGTCATGTCGAGTGTATAATCTCCAGCAAAAAGCCCAGATGCCAAAACAGCAGAAATCATTAGTTTTTTTAACATAGTTTGCTCCATTTGTTAAATTTTATGGATAAATCCACAAAGAGATGATAGCATAAAAATGAAAACCTTGTAGAAGAAAAACGAATATTTTGAAAAATTATTTGATTATTTTGTGCAAGCAAAATTTGGATGCAAATATTGCACTGAATAGCGCAATGGCAACCATCATAAACATAATCACAAGTTGAAATGATACTGCTTGCAACGGGCTGGCACCAGCCAGAAGCATCCCAACTGTCACACCTGGTATATGTATGATGCCTACGGTTTCGAGCTGGTTTATTGTCGGAAGTAGAGCGGCCTTTGTGCTATTTTTGATATTTTCACTAAGTGCTTCTTCTATATCAGCACCAAGAGCAATTTTACCCTCTATGGAGTCGATTGATAGTTTGACATCAGACTTGAGTCTTTCGATGAACTGAGCAAAAACATTTAGGCTGTTTCCAAGTGCCATTCCAAAAATTGGCACCAAATGAGATGATTCTGATTTTACAATGCCGAACAGGAGTAGTGCTCCCACAACAGAGACACTCGATAACGCGAGCGTTAGGAAAGATGATAAAAAGCCAAGGGGAGCAAGGTTTGTTCTCTTGTTTGCGATATAAGAGGCGTAAAGAAGCATAAAAGAAATCATTATTACTACATAAAATGGATTCTTTGTGCTCATGGCAAATCCAAGCACAAACCCAAGCGCGCCAAGCTGCAATATTGCAGTAATAGAGTTTATTGCTATGGTTTTTTCTATGCCTAGTTGTTTGTAATATGAATACACCAATGCAATAGCTATTAATCCGTAAGCGTAAAGAAATGAGTAGTCAATCCCAGTTGTTATCGTAGACAATGGGTTAGGCAAGTAAATCTTTTTCCCAAAAAAACTCTACCCACTCATCGCAATATTTTGCAAAAATATCGGCTTGCATAACAGCGGTTTTTTTCTGAAAAGTCGTAGCGGTTACAAAATTTATATCAGGATAGGTATGCTTTAGCTTGTCCAAAATAAGCGCCATTGTTTCACCAGAATCCACAATTTCATCAACTATTGCCACTGTTTTGTGTGAAGATGGAAGAGTGGGTAGGTTTGAGATGATTGGTGTGCCTAGTTTTGTTTGTCCATCGTACGAGTGTACATTGAGAGCGTATACGCTTTTGATATTCATAGCCTCAGCCAAGAAATGAGCCATCGTGGCACCACCTCGGATGGCAAAAATTATTCCATCTATATTTTTGTCTGCTAGTTTTGTTTTTATGGTTTTCATATCTTTCAGAAATTCATCATATCCATAGTAGAGCAAAGATAATTCCTTTGTTTGATTGGGTTGAAAGATATTTTAAAAAGACACTGAAGGCAATATATGCGCTTCAGTGCAAAGCTATTTAAGCTTTTTGGTCGAACAGTACACCCAAAACATAACTCATTCTGTCGGCTAGTTTAGTTGCTTCTTTTGGAGATATGTCCCTTAGGTTTGTACTGTTTTTGTCGTCCAAAACAGAAACAGCTATTGAATTGGTTTTGTCATTGACACCAAATTTGATAGAAGAGCCAAACTGATTCATTTTTTTGTTTAGTTCATCGACTAACTTTTGAGTCTCTTGCTTTTTTTGCTCTTCAGTTTTTGTTTGTTGCTCTTGCTCTTCTTTAGCTCGTTTTTTTCTGTCTTCTTCTTCTTTTTGTAGCTTTTTAGTGTATTCGTCTTCGTTCTTTGTTACACTTTGTTTTTCGTCAGACTTGTTTACAGAAACTGCTTGTTGTTGCGAGTCTGTGCCAGTTAGTTTTGCATCAGTCTGTGTCTGAGCGGTACTATCACTCGGATTGACTTTGGCTGTCGCATCTGCTGAGTCTGTGCTTTTGCCACCACTTTTATATTGCGATTGAGGAATCACAATTCCACTTATTCCAAGTCCATTTGATATAGCATCTAGTGCCATCTGTGCCTCCTTGCACATTTAGAATTTTACAATATGACAATCGGCAAAACCAAATATTTTTTTATAGTCGGCTATAATTTTTTATGCTGAATACAATAAAAATGCTTCCTGATGCACCAGGAATATATCAATTTTTTGATGCAAATTCCAAGCTTCTCTATGTTGGGAAGGCAAAGAGTCTCAAAAATCGAGTAAAAAGTTATTTTAGATTTTCACCATCACTGATGCCAACTCCAAATATGAGCGTTAGAATTGTCAAGATGATTGGTGAGGCGCATGAGTTAAACTATATTGTTGTCAATAGTGAAAGTGACGCCCTGATACTTGAAAACTCACTTATCAAACAGCTGAAACCAAAATATAACATTCTTCTACGAGATGATAAAACATATCCATATATTTTTATCGACGACTCTGCTGACTTTCCTAGACTTGATATAACTAGGAGGGTGATTGCAAAAAAAGGTACCAAAATCAGATATTTTGGACCAATTACCGCTGGGGCTAGAGAGTTGCTTGGTGCTATATATGAAAATTTCAAACTTGTTCAAAAAGCTAGTTGTCTCAAAGGCAAAAAAGCGTGCTTGTTTTACCAACTTGAGATGTGCATGGCACCATGCCAGTTTGATGTTGACAGGGATGAGTATGCCAAGTTGGTCAATAATGCCATTGAGTGTATTGCAGAGCCTACGAAACTACTCCCAAAGCTGACAGAAAAGATGCATAGATTGGCAGAAGAGCTCAGATTTGAAGAAGCTGGTGCTACAAAAGCCCAGATAGAAAGTATTAAAAAAATTATTCCACAATCAAGTGTTGATTTGGCGGGTGGGGCGAATTTTGATTTAATCGCGATTAGTGAGGGTGAGAGCGAGGCTTGTATAGTTAGGTTTTTTATCAGGCATGGCAAGCTTATATCTAGTGCAAACTCTTTTGTCCGCTATTCTGACAACGACAAAGAACTCTATGATGCAAATGAGACTTATACGCAAGCTATTTTTGATTTTTATTCCGAAGAGAGTCCAAATGAGACAAAGGAGCTAGTTGTTCCAGTGGAGCTATTGGATGCGAAGTGGCTTGAGAGTGCAATCAAAACAGCTACAAACAAGACACTAAAAATTGTCAAAGCCACTGGTGAAAAAGCCATATTGTGTGACTTAGCTATTCGAAATGGATATGAGTTGCTCAAAAACAAGAAAAAAGAGGACAGGGCGCTCTATTTTGAACTAAAAAGCTTCTTTGAGCTTGATAGAGTTCCTGTGAGGATTGAAGTGTTTGACAACTCTCACATGGCAAAACAAGCTTCTGTGGCTGGTATGATAGTTTGGGATGGCGGCTTTGACAAGAGTTCATATAGAAAATATAACTTAGAATCGTTGAGTGAGTACGCTCAGATGAAAGAGGTCTTGAGCAGGCGAGCGCTTGATTTTCAAGACAACCCTCCGCCAGATATGTGGCTCATAGATGGAGGCAAGGCAAATTATGATTTGGCCAAGGAAATTGTAGCTAGTAGCGGTGCTAGTGTTGATGTTTTGGCTATTGCAAAAGAGAAAAGGGATGCAAAATCTGTGCGCTCAAAATCAAAAGCAGACGATAAGATTGTTTGCTCGAGAGGTGTCGTTAGGCTGCCAAGCCATGACCCAAAATTGCTATTTTTGCAGAGGCTGAGAGATGAGGCGCATAGATTTGCAATTGAGTTTCATCGTAAGCAAAAGCTAAAAGATGATAAAACTATCAAAATGCTAGAAATAAAAGGCATCAAAGAGGGGAAACTGAAAAAATTGCTAAGTTTTTTTGGTAGTTTCGAGAATATTTCAAAAGCAAGTATGGAGCAGTTGGAAATGGTACTAAGTAGCAGTGACGCTAAGAAGTTAGTTGATTTTTTTGGCACTTCAAATGATTGAATTGCTAAAGCAAGATAATAAAGTATTGTATACGCTTTTGGACGGTATTGATGAGGCTGTGCTGATATTTGAAAAGCTTGAAGCAAACACGCATAAAATTATATTTGTAAATGAATATTTTATTCAATTGTTTGGCTATGCCGAAGATGATATGGTTGGAAAATCACTTGATTTTTTGATTCAAAAAGAACATCTTGGTGATGAAGATGCATTCATTTTTGCTAGTGTAGAAAAACAAACCCCGTGGATAGGTACGGCTACTATTAATGGAAAAAATAGTTTGGTATCAAAAATGAAGCTAAACTATATGCCATTGACAGTATCGAACGGGTTGTCTTTGTATGGTGCATTATTTTTTAAAGACAAGAAAGTTTGCACTGAAGTGGATAAGTTGCAAAAAGAAAATAGCTATAGCAATAGCTTTTTTGCAAATGTATCTCACGAATTGCGAACCCCGCTCAACGCTGTTATTAATTTCTCTGAGGACATATTAGAGGATTTTGACGAGATTGCTACAAATGAAGAGGTCAGAAGTGAGTCGAAGCGTATGTTGCAAAAGGTGATAAAAAATGCAAAGAATCTATTGTCAATAGTAAACGACCTACTCGATATATCAAAACTAAGAATCAAAAACAACCACTTGCAGCTTGATAGTGTAAGTCTGAAGCCAGTGCTTGCAGAGGTATATGAAGGCTTTAAAGACTCGGTTCACAGCGGTGTTAATACTGAAATGCATTTGTGTGCTGAAGATGTGATTGTTGAGACTAATTCTAAATATCTAAAACAGGTGCTGGTAAATTTATTGTCAAATGCAATTAAGTTTACGGATGTTGGGAAAATTGTATTGTCACTAAAACGGCTGGATGGTTTCGCAATAATAGAAGTTATGGATAGTGGCAGGGGTATTGCTAAAGAAAAAATGGATATTATTTTTGACCCTTTTATTCAAGTTGATAGCTTTGGTGAAGGCGCAGGTCTTGGGCTTAGACTTGTGAGAGAGATATGCGCTAAATTAAATATTGAACTGCATATTGAAAGCGAGCTTGGGGTTGGCACTTTGTTTTATCTAAAACTAAATATAGATTGAACCACAAAACAATGGAGAGTCTTGATGCAAAATAACAAAATAAAAATATTGATAGTGGATGACATAGAAGACAACAGGCTGATTATCAAGAAGATATGCAGAAAATTAGAAAATGTTGAGCTTTTGGAAGCTGCCAATGGTCAAGAAGCAATTGATGTTACAAGGGAGAATGAACCGCATATTGTTTTGATGGATATTATGATGCCGGTTATGGATGGTTTTGAAGCTAGTACTATTATTAAAAGTGAGTTTCCAAATGTCCATATAATAGTTGTAACTGCATTGACAGATGATGTTACTGAGCAAAATTTCCTCAAGCTTGGTGTTGACGGTTATCTCAAAAAACCACTTGCAAGAGGTGTTTTGAAGGTCAAACTGGAAGGTCTTATTGCAGCGTTGCACATAAAAGACGGTACATCCAATATCCTGTCCGTAAAAAACACACTCAATCCTTTCAATAAAAACATACGAAAAATGAAGACTATTTTTGATGTTGAAAATGAAGATGAGATGATGAATCTGGGGCTATGGCTTACAAGTTATTATACAAATCGTAACGCTGTAACTACTATGAATTTTGATTTTTCATTGGATCTTATATATCAGTTCATCAAAAATCAAATAAAAAGAGGTGTCTCGACAAAGGTTATTTTGGAAGAAGATTTTGATGATGTATATCTGAGTTTTGTAACCTCAAATGAGCTGACAATGGAAACCCTAGATGTCAGTATAGAGGATAGAATTAGAGAGAATATCGTAGTCAAAAACGGAATGTTTTATTTGAAAATAAAAATGAAATATGACTATCAGCCCGAAGCTTTGATGGCTGAGGAGATGATGAAAGGCATGCTTGCGTCCATGTCGGACTTGGAAGCTGGATTTGATGGCGCCAGTGAGTATAATTTTTCTTCTGTCGATTCAGGTGTGTATGATGAAAAAATATCCGCAAAAGACTTCGCCTGTTCTCTTGACTCAGGCACAATAAAATCTATTGATAGTTTGGGAGCTATTGAAAAAAGATTTGGGATATTGCTTGATGAGCTGGAAGATGCGCCATCGGCAGTTGTTTTAAAGAAAATTGTAGATGATGTTGTTGTTCCTTATGCTGCCGTAATAAACAAAATATTTGAATTTAATATTATAGGATATGCCATCTCCACAATGAGTGTATTCCTGAGAAGTGTAAGTGATGAGCATCTTGCGAACAATACAGTAAGAATGCATTCAATCTTACTCTCTATTCTTCAAGATTTGACGAGCTGGCGAAGAGATGTTTTTATAGATTGTTCAGCATCTGATATTCATCAATATGACAGTGCTATTCTTTATTTGTGTATTCAGATTGATAGTGAAATAAAGCTTGCTCAAGATGGTAATGATTAGCAATGTTGGTTAAGAAATGATTTCAAAAGAGGTTGTGCTTTCATATATTGAACAAATTCCGTCATCTCAAGAAATTATTCAAAAAGCTATTAAGTTGTTGGATGCAAATGAGCTTGAAAAAACGGTCTTAGTCTTGCAAACCTCACCCGCTATCATAGATTATCTCCAGAAGATGTCCCAAAAGGGTATGTTTCCATTGCAGGAAAAAGAGCCTAGCTTGAATATGGTCTTGATTTTCTTTGGTTGCAAAAGAGCAAAAGCAATTTTGTACTCATACCTAATATCCATTATGCTCCCAAAGAAATGGTTGCTTTTTAATATGACAAATGAGCTTTTTTTTGAGCTAAATAGTGAACTTGCCAGACAGTGGGAGCAGATTTTAGAAAGAAAATCACCAAAAAATATCAATAAATACATTGCAGCCTCATCGCTGATAACTGCCTCGGTTGCTATTTGCGACTCTATATTTGGAGCTGAAAAGGAGCAGATTGAGACGATTTGTTCTGTGGCGCATGTGGATTTTAGTGTACTACTCAAGCGCCTTACTGGTATGTCAATTTTTGACATTGCAAAACTGGTTGGAGAGAAGCTTAAGTTTGATGATGCTGTTATTGATGTGATTATGCATACGGCTGACGCCTCTGCTTTATTGGCGGAGACAGAAAGTGCTACTATCGCAAAGTATCTCCATTTGTTGCTATTTTTTACGCTTTCGAGACCTCAGTTCATATCTGCTGGACTTAACTCATTTTTGAAATTTAATGCTGAAGAGGTTGTCGATATTTTGGAAGACTTCAATGATATGCTCAAGGTTGAGGATTGAAACCAGTAATAACAAATGGTGTTGGTATTATTTCGCCTCAAGGTTTTTTGGATAGCAGTAACGCATCATCTGTTATTTCGTTTGCAGACATAGAGTTTATACTTCAATCTGATATAAATGCGATTTTTATATCTCTCAAGCAAGTTGTTTTTTTTAATGCTACTGCAATTCAAATGCTAAGTGATACATTTGTAAAAAGTATCATGCTGAAGAAAAATATTGGCACTGGTTTTTGTGATTATGACAGTAAAAAATTCCCTATGCTTCTTAAATACTTAAATAATGAGCCAAAAGTAATATTGCTTGAAAATACATCCCTAGTTCATCTGTTTTATGCTGCAGAATCTCATGAAGCGCAAAAAGTATTGGTGTGGAATGAGAATGCGACTCAAAAAGGAATGATACTTTATAGGCTACTTGAGCGAGGATGTCTGGCTTCTGCTGCCAATAGCAAAGAGGAGTATGAGAGCTGTCCAGAGGGGGAATATAACTACAAAGTAGAAAACTGTTACATGGGCGGTTCGAACGACAATATTCAACACTACACCAGATCAAATATTGTTGTTTATATTTTTTCAAATTTTATAGACACAGAGAGACTTGATGGTTTTGACAACATCTCTCATAGAAACTATCTGCGAATGGGATTTGGCGTTTTTATATTTGACTTTTCTATGGTTGTTGGGATCAATACTCATGCTGTAAACTTCTTTTGCAGGCTTGCTAGTACCTCTAGTGAATACGGGGCGCACTTTATCATTGTTGGATTTGATGAGTCAAAAATTGGTACGACTGTAAAAAAAGAGCTAGAGAGCTACGGCATACTGTTCAAGCTGGATTTGAACTATGTGTTCAATGACGAGAGCGTCAGAAAAATGGCTGCCGCTAGTGTTATTCATCAAAAAGAGTCCAAAAAAGGATTAACAAAACAGACTATAAAAGCGCTCAACTCCATAGTTGAAGCTACGATAGATACGCTAGAGGTTATGACTAAGTTAAAATCAAAAAAATTATCCATTAAGATGACAAAATTCGAGCTATCAGATGCTAATGGTGAGTTTATGGCTGCATCTATCGTGTTTTACGGTCATATTGAGGGTGTTATTGTTCTGGTGTTCCAAAAGGATATTGCAAAAAGAGCTTGCTCTATTCTGTTGGGTAGTGAAGATGTGAATGATATTGAGATTATAGACTCGATAGGTGAACTGGTCAACATAACTATGGGAAAAGCAAAAACGGCACTTTCTCATAAAGATTTGACCATAAAAATGACACTGCCTAGAACATTTAAGAGTCGTGAAGAAATAGATGCGGCTTTCAAGTCAAAAGATGGTGTGTTGGTTGAGTTTTTATTTAGCGATAGCAAATTCGTGTTTTTTCTGACGATATAACAAGACTAGACAATAAGGGTCCGCTTGCAAAAAAGGTTATTTATATTTTGTATTACAGCTCTCAATCTGTTCGGGTATGAGCTTGGAAGCGGAGTAAAACTCTCCGATGCTCTCAATGTCGGTGGCTATGTGAGTCTGAATTATGAGAGTTCAAAAGATGTCAAAGCTATTTCGGTTGATGACATAGCGCTAATGGCGTACGGTACAATAAATACAAAGACCCGCTATTTGGTTGAATTAGAGAATGCTTCACCTTATGTCTTGGATGTTAAAAGCAATACAGATACTTTTACAGATTCTTTTAAAATAGAAAGAATGATGATGGAGCACAAATTTTCATCAAATTTTGCACTTTCGCTCGGAAAGATGTCTACGCCAGTAGGGTATTGGAGTCAGACCCCAATCAATGTGCTAAAAGATACAACATCAGATCCATTAACTGCTACTAATGTATTTCCAAAACTTTTTAGCGGAGTGCAAGCTCAAGGTGATATTGATGAAGATGGGGATTTTGGATATACCGTATTGGCACAACACAACAAAGATATAGACCCTGGATATAATAATTTCAAGATTGATAGACTTTATGCTGCTGGCGCCAGGGCTTCAATTTCAGATACGCAAGAAGCAAAACTTTTTGTCGGATATTTTCGGGATATTGATTTTCCTGTTGAGCGAAGATTTGTTGATGCTGCATACAAGTATGAGTTTGACAAGTGGCAGCTTATAAGTGAGGCAGCCTTTGTAAAAATATATCCAAATGCATCTGTAGCAACAAGTGCTGTTGGAGCTTTTGGGCAAGCTAGATACAAGCTTACCCCGAAAGATTTTCTGATATATCGTGCGGAGTATTATTTTGATGGATATGAGCATGAAAAAAGCTATACTTCAACCATTGGCTATAATTACCGACCAACATATCCTGTCTCTGTTAAGGCAGAGTATCAGTTAAACTCAGTTTCGCAAAAGAGCAGATTCCTGTGTTCTGTATCGGTGCTATTTTGAGAGCATTTTTTACTCTTTGCTTTGTAGCTACTATAGTGTTTGCAAAAGATATGCTGGTTGTGACATCCGTAAATTCTAATGTGCAGTCTCTAAGTGCAAAACAGGTCAAGGAAATTTTTCTCAAAAAGAGAACTTTTGTTGGTGAAAATGAGGTTGTGGCAATTAACCTTTCGGCAAACGAGCAGAGTAGGGTTGTGTTTGAAGAAAAAGTGCTAGGTATGGACAGGACGGAACTGGCTGGATATTGGTCTGCTCAGCACTATCAAGGTATCACTCCGCCACTGACGCAAAAGAGTCAAGCAAGCCTAAAAGCACTTCTCAAAAATCTGAAAGGTGCAGTTGGATATATCGACAAATCGCAGATGGAGAGCGGACTAAAGGTGCTTTATGAGTTTTAAGCTCAAAACTATTTTGCTGACACTTTGTGTTGGTCTTGTGCCATATTTGACAATGATTGGAATTTTTACCGCAGAGGTCAAGGATGATATGGTTGGGCAGGCTAAGGCGGAGATGCAAATGCGCTCTAGTAGTATACTTAGCCTTATATCTTATGAACTTAAATTGTTCAAAAATGACCTGAACTCATCGGCAAATATGGATATTATGTCTGATATTCTATCCTCCGACCTCGATGGCAGAATTGCTGAAATGCTGAAAAAGAAAAAAGAGTCCTTTTCATTGGTTGGGGATTATTATGTAACAAATGCGGATGGTATTTTGGTTGCAACAACAAACGATAAAATTACCATTGGAAATAAATTTACTCCGCCAGTAGCATTATCAGCACAAATTGTATCGCCACTGAAACCAGGGCCAATAGGCACTATATATCTTGACTATCGTCCAGAAAATTTCAACAAATTTTTGGCATCAACGGCGTCTCAAAAATTTTCGATTGTACCGAGCCAAAAAACACCACCAAAAGCGTCGTTTGTGATATTAAACAAGATTGAGGCTATGAATTCATATGCCCTAATGGGTGTCCTTGAAGAAGATGCATTGCTTAAGTCTTATGATGAGGCTGAAATGGAAATGGGTTTGTATCTACTATGCGGAGTTCTTTTGATTTCAATTATTGCTTATTTTGTCGCATCAAGGATGGTGCAGCCACTTTTAAATATGAGCTATGAAGTGTCACAAATAGCTATCACAAAAGAATATTCCGAGAGATTGAGTGTGAAGTCAAAGGATGAGTTGTCGGTTGTGGCTGGTGCTTTTAATGATTTGCTTGGCAGTATTGAGAGTGCCCTTGTTAAGTTGAAAGAAGAGAGCCAAAATAAGCTCAAACTGATAGAGGCTCAGAGTAAAAATGACACACTGTCAGTAATCGCAAAAAAACTCTCCAAATATCTCTCTCCTCAGATTGTAGAGTCGATTATTTCAGGTGAAAAAGAGAGTGTGCTTGGTTCCCACCGTAAAAAGCTGACTATTTTCTTTTCTGATATTGTTGGATTTACTACTACAACAGACACCATGGAAGCAGAGGACTTGTCCGCACTCCTTAATAATTATCTAAATGAAATGAGCCAAATTGCACTATCGCATGGCGCAACAATTGACAAGTTTATTGGTGATGCGATTATGGTGTTTTTTGGAGATCCGCAAAGTATGGGCGACAAAGAAGATGCGCTGTCTTGTGTCAAAATGGCTATTGAAATGATAGCAAAACTCGAGGATTTGGAGGAGCAATGGCGTGCAAAAGGTATTTCACAACCTTTTAAAGTCAGAATTGGTATTCATACGGGATATTGTACGGTTGGCAATTTTGGTAATGAAGAGCGTATGGATTACACAATAATTGGTGGCGCGGTTAATCTGACAAGCAGAATCGAGTCTAGTGCTAAGCCAAATCAGATTCTAATATCAGAAGAGACTCAACTGCTGGTGTCTGATTTTGTTGCCTGTGATTATGTAGATACGATATCCGTCAAAGGAATTGCCCATCCTATTAAACTGTATGAGGCAAAGGGTGTTAAATTGGCAAATGAGACAATAAGAATCAACCAAAACGGGGTGCAGATAAAGTTAAATATTGACAAGATAACCGACAAAAAGGCTGTTGGTCGTCAACTACTTGATATTGCAAGACAGCTTCAAAGCTAGTTGTTTAAACCAATCTGGAAGGTAGCTTTATATTTTGAGCTTCTTCGTAGAGTGATGCTATTTTTGCCGACTTTGTAGTTTGGTCCATATTGCTATTTTCATACCTAGTCTTGAAAGCGTTTAATAGTTGCAGCTTCAAAGAGGCTACTTCTGTATCGATTGCGCTAAAACTATTATCTGTTGTTTGACTTGCTATGTCTTGTATTGTTTTTGAGTCTAGTTTTGAGTAGGCTTCGGCCGGAAGAGAATTCAGCAAGTCGTTGCTCCCAAAAAGAGAATTCATCCAGGATTCATCTCCATTTTCAGAGGCTTTGCTATCGTAATTTATCAGAAAATCTACAAAATCGCCTTTGTCACCTTTGATTGATTGGTATTTTGCGTAGTCGATTCCAAAATTAACACCAAGATTATTAACCGTGTTCATTTTTGTACTGCTCCATATTGAAAACTCTTTTCAATTTAACAGCAAAAGCGGTTCCAACTCATCATGGTTTTGTCCAATTTCAACTTTTAAAACATTATCATAGACAGCAAAGAAGTTGTCATGAACCACAGCGTCGCAGTGCATATGTCCGAAATACCATCGATTGAAGACTACGCCATAGAAAATTTCTTCTAAAAATTCAGAAACACTATCTTTTTGTGCATACTCTTTGATAGCACCCAGTATAGAAGTTGGGCAAGTGTGTGATAGTACAAAGTCTACACTTCCACCATACTCCTCGGTATTGGATAGAATATACTCTTTTTCAGTTTCGCTCAACTCTTCTTCGGGCCACCAGTTTACATCTTTGGTTCTGCCGTCTTTGTTGACAGATGTCGCTCCGCCAACAGCCAAGTATGAGTGTTCATCTATATTGTATATCTCACCTCTCTTGAGCCAAAATACTGACTCCGCTAAAACACCAGCTTTTCCGCCAAATTTTTGTACTGTTTCTAATTTTGAAAGTTTCTCATAATTGTCATAGTTTCCATCAAGAAAAAGGGTTTTGAAAGGAAAGTTGTTAGCTTGTTAATCCAGTCTGAACCATCACTGTCAGACCAAATAAGCTCTATATCACCAAGTATAATGACAAAGTCATCTTTTGTTAGTTTTTGTCCCTCTTCAAAATACAATTTACTAAAGGATTCGGATGTGTGTGTGTCACCAGTTACATATACCATATAATAACCTTTGATGTTTTTAAAGATTATAGCATTAGGATATTAATTTGAGAGCCAAAGGGAGTAGGGCGGGTCTTGTGAAAGACCCATTGAATTATTCGCCTAGAGTAACTTCCATTGGGTCGCTTTCCCATAGACCGTGTTTTGTACAGTAGCTCATCGCTGTTAGCTTTAGTTTGTTTTTTGTAGAAATAATAGTAAATGTTGCTTCAGCATTTGCTGGAGCAGAACCTTGAGTGCCAGCCATATAAGTTACTTGACCAAGTAATGTTTCGCCATCAAACAGCTGAATGTATGAAATATAATGGTCAAAATCATCTGGGTGTTTATATTCTTTACCCATTTGAACTCTTACTGAAAATTTTTCGCCTTTTTTTGCTGTTGCTTCACAATGAATGAATGGTGAATGCCTATCAATGTAATCTTTTTTCGCTTCTTTATCGACTGTGCTAATATCAACATATCTACTTACTGTAGCCATCTTAGTCTCCTTTGAAATATTTTTAGGCTCTTGCCTAGGTCAATTTTATACCAAATCAGATAAAATTTATCTTATTTAAAAAGCGAAATTATCATCTTGTCTAAAAAATCTATATTTTAAAATAAAATCAACCTTAAATATAAAAATAAAAAAACTCACATAATATATGGTTTAGATATTGACAAATAGGACAAAAAAAGGTAAAATCCGCGTTCCGTAATTTTTCGGCTTTCGTAGGGTAGTAGCTCCAATGGTAGAGCAGCGGTCTCCAAAACCGCGTGCTGTGGGTTCGAATCCTACCTACCCTGCCACTGTTTCGTCAAGTTATTCATAAAGTAAGTGAAAGAGAAAAATGAACAAATTTATGCAGTATGTAAGCCTTTCAAAACTAGAGCTTGCAAAAGTTATATTTCCAATTAAACAACAAGTTAAAGTCGCATTTTATGCGGTAATAGCCGTTGTTACTGTTGTTTCATTGTATTTGGCTCTGATTGATTTGATTATGCATTTTTCAATACAAAAAATTATAGGTTAATAAATATGTCACATAGATGGTATGCAATACAAGCTTACTCAGGTAGCGAGGCAAGCGTCAAAAAAGCGATAATTAGCATGATGAAAGAGATTGGCATTGAAGAAAAGCTTGCCGACATCGTTGTGCCAATGGAAGATGTTATCGAAGTAAAAAAAGGTAAACAAAAAGTTATTGAAAGACCACTTTACCCAGGTTATGTTTTTGCGCAACTAGACCTAGATACAAATCTGTGGCAAAGAATTCAAGCACTTTCTCGTGTTGGTAAGTTTATTGGCGAATCAAAAAAGCCAACACCACTTAGCGACAAAGACATTAACTTGATTTTGGAAAAAGCACAAAATAAATCTGCTCCAAAACCAAAAGTAAGTTTCTTTGATAACGAGACTGTCAGAATCATAGACGGACCGTTTGCAAACTTTACAGGAAGTGTAGAAGAGTACGACATGGCACACGGCAAGTTAAGACTTAATGTGTCTATCTTCGGAAGAAGCACACCAGTAGAAATACTGTGCTCTCAAGTAGAAAAAATAGTTTAATTCAAAATCAATCTTACCAGAAAGGAATATATAAATGGCAAAAAAAATAGTCGCCCAAGTTAAGCTTCAAATTGAAGCTGGCAAAGCAAACCCATCACCACCAATCGGACCAGCACTAGGTGCTAGAGGTGCAAACATCATGGAATTTTGTAAACAATTCAATGAAAAAACAAAAGATCAAGCAGGTTGGAGACTACCAGTAGTTATCACAATATATGCTGATAAGAGTTTTACATTTATTACAAAACAACCACCAATGACTGAGTTGATTAAAAAAACTGCGAAAATTGACAAGGGAAGTCAAAATCCTTTGAAAAATAAAATCGGCAAGCTAACAAAAGCACAAGTTGCTGATATTGTTGGCAGAAAAATTGTTGATATGAACACAACTGATGTTGAAGCGGCAGCAAGAATTGTTGAAGGTTCTGCAAGAAGTATGGGTATTACAATAGTAGATTAATTTCTACTTTTGTTCAAAGTCAGACCACCGACTTTTTAAATAAATGTGGTAGCTAAAAAAATAAGCGAGGATAAAATGGCAAAAAAAGTTTCTAAAAGAACTGCTGCTCTTCTAGCAAAATTAGAAGAAGGCAAAGTTTATGACCTTAAAAGTGGCGTAGAAAAAGTAAAAGAACTAAAAAGCGCAAAATTTGATGAAATGGTTGAGATATGCGTTCAACTAAATGTTGACCCTAGACACGCCGACCAAATGGTAAGAGGGGCGGTTGTGCTTCCAAAAGGTACTGGTAAAACAGTAAGGGTTGCAGTTTTTGCAAAAAACCAAAAAGCAGAAGAAGCAAGAGCCGCTGGAGCTGATGTAGTTGGTGATGATGATTTGGCTGACGAAATCAAAAACGGTAGACTAGACTTTGATATAGTTATTGCTACACCAGACACAATGGGTATTATCGGTAAAATCGGTAAAATCCTTGGACCAAAAGGTCTTATGCCAAACCCAAAAACTGGCACAGTTACAATGGATTTGGCTAAAGCAGTAAAGGAAGTAAAAGCCGGTAAAATAGATTTTAAAGTTGATAAATTCGGTATAATACATACATCTGTAGGGAAAGTGTCTTTTACTCCAGACA
>CAZNYV010000013.1:0-6395 GCA_964577355.1 uncultured Campylobacteraceae bacterium | reverse complement strand
GGACAAGTTAACTTCAGGGTTGACAAAAAAGGTAATATTCACGCACCACTTGGAAAATCAAGCTTTACAGCCGGTGATATTACTGAAAATGCAGCAGAACTTGTAAGAGCTCTTAATAGACTTAAACCTGCAGCCGCAAAAGGTAGATACATAAAAGGTGCATTCCTTTCTCTAACTATGTCCCCTTCTGTTGCTCTTGAGCCTGCAGAACTAATAGATTTGAGATAATCAAAACAAAAGACGAAAGTTTATCTTAGGATCGATGATGACGGGTGGGGCGTTTGCCCCATAAATCCTGTCTGAGATTAGTCGGTTCAGAAAGGAGGAAAAATGACAAGAGAACAAAAAACACTATTAATCAATGCCCTTACTGAAGAGTTTGCCGCATCAAAAGGTCTCGTTGTTGCTGAATACAAAGGCATGAGCGTATCTGATCTTGAAGGTATGAGAAACGATGCAAGAACAAAAGCTATAAAAGTAAAAGTTGTAAAAAATACACTTGCGCTTATAGCAATGAAAAAAGCTGGTATCGAAGGTATTGAGCTAAAAGATACAAACATCGTTCTATGGGGTGAAGACCAACTGGAAGTTTGTAAGCTTGCTGATAAATATGCAACTCAACACGATGGTAAAATGGTTATTAAATCAGGTTATCTTGAAGGTAAAGTTGCTGATAAAGCTACTGTTGTGGCGCTATCTAAACTACCTAGCAAAAACGAACTTATCGGCATGCTACTATCTGTTTGGACTGCACCAGCAAGAATGTTCGTTACTGGGCTTGATGAGCTTAGAAAACAAAAAGAAGCGGCGTAATTTACAATTATAGTTAATTGACAATATGTCAAGAAAAAAATACAAAATTTTAAGGAAATTAAAATGGCAATAACAAAAGCAGATGTACTTGAGTTCATCTCTGGTCTTACAGTTCTTGAACTTTCAGAACTAGTAAAAGAATTTGAAGAAAAATTTGGCGTATCAGCTCAACCAGTTGTAATGGCTGGCGCAGTTGCTGGTGGAGCTGCTGCAGCAGTTGAAGAAAAAACTGAGTTTGATGTTATCCTAGCGGCAGCTGGTGACAAAAAACTAAATGTTATCAAAGCTCTTAGAGAACTAACAGGTCTTGGTCTTGCTGAAGCTAAAAAAGCATCAGAAGAAACTCCATTTACTGTAAAAACAGGTGCAACTAAAGCTGAAGCTGAAGATATCAAAGCAAAACTAGAAGAACAAGGTGCAAAAGTAGAAGTTAAATAACTACTGCTTTTTCAACCAAAATTTACCCTTCGAGCAATCGAAGGGTTTTTGCGTTTATAAACTTTTTGGGCTTTAGTCCAGGTTCGTAGATAAAAAAAGTAAGCTTTTATGTGCGAACCAAATATCTTTATCAAAGGTACTACAACATGCTAAACAGTCTAAAATCAGGCAACAGACTCAGAGTAGATTTTTCAAAAATACCTCAAGTTTTATCAATACCAAACCTTCTGCAACTACAACAAAAAAGCTATAGTGACTTCTTGATGGTAGAAGAAGAGGATAAGAGTAAAAGTGGACTAGAGAGAGTCTTTAGAGCTATATTTCCAATCCATGATACACAAAACAGACTATCACTTGATTATATTGGTAGTGAATTCGGAAAACCAAAATATACAGTCAGAGAATCAATGGAGAGAGGGCTTACCTACTCTATTCCTCTAAAAATCAAAATCAGACTTACCCTATGGGAAAAAGATGAAAAAACTGGCGATAAAAAAGGTGTCAAAGATATAAAAGAACAAGCAATTTTTGTTCGTGAAATACCAATGATGACAGATAGAACTTCTTTTATTATAAATGGTGTTGAAAGAGTTGTCGTAAACCAACTTCACAGAAGCCCAGGTGTAATCTTCAAAGAAGAAGAGTCAGCCACTATCTCTAGTAAGCTAATCTACACTGCTCAAATCATTCCAGATAGAGGCGCTTGGCTTTATTTTGAATATGATGCGAAAGATATTTTGTATGTAAGAATCAACAAAAGAAGAAAAGTGCCAGTAACAATTCTGTTTAGAGCGCTTGGCTACTCAAAACAAGATATTATCAAGCTTTTCTATCCAGTACAAAAAATTATGATAAAAAACAATAAATTTTTGATTGATTACAATCCTGAGGATTACCTTGGTCGTCTTGAATATGATTTGATTGATGATGCTGGCAACTTGATACTTCAAGCTGGCAAAAGACTTTCAGATAAAAAAGCAAAAAAACTAAAAGAAGATGGCTTGAAGTTTGTTGAGTATCCACTTGATATATTATTCTCAAGATATACGGCAACTCAAATCCTAGACCCGAAAACCAAAGAAGTTCTATATGACACTTTGACTGCGATTGATGAGAATAAGCTCAAAAAAATCATGGAGCTAGGAATTAAAGAGATTGAAATTGCTAACGACCTTGCAGCGGGAATCGATAACTCTATTATCAACTCTTTTATCGCTGATGGCGAGTCTTTGAAACTTCTAAAACAAACAGAAGGTGTTGAAGACGAAAACGACCTAGCAGCGATTAGAATTTATAAAGTAATGAGACCAGGCGAACCTGTTACAAAAGAAGCAGCTCACGATTTTGTATTGAAACTATTCTTCCATCCTGAGAGATATGACCTTACAAAAGTTGGTCGTATGAAGATGAATCATAAGCTAGGTATCAATACGCCTGAATATGTGACAGTATTGACTCATGATGACATCATCAAAACAGTTAAATACCTTGTAAAAGTCAAAAATGGTATCGGTTACATAGATGATAGAGATCACCTAGGAAATAGAAGAATTAGAGCTATTGGTGAGCTTCTTGCAAACGAGCTTCACTTGGGTCTTGTTAAGATGCAAAAAGCTATCAAAGACAAGATTTCGACTGTTCAAAACTATGATGAACTTATGCCACATGATTTGATTAACTCAAAAATGATTACTACAACAATAACCGACTTCTTCACGACTGGTCAGTTGTCACAGTTCATGGATCAAACAAATCCACTATCAGAAGTTACTCACAAAAGAAGACTATCAGCACTCGGTGAGGGTGGTCTTGTAAAAGAGAGAGCAGGATTTGAGGTAAGGGATGTTCACCCGACGCATTACGGTAGAATTTGTCCGATTGAGACTCCAGAGGGTCAAAACATTGGTCTTATCAATACTCTTTCAACATATTCAAAAGTAAATGAGTATGGCTTTATCGAAGCGCCTTACAAAAAAGTGGTGAATGGAAAAGTTTCTGATGAGCTTGTATATTTGACTGCTACTCAGGAAGAAGGTCATGTAATCGCTCCCGCTAGTACAATTATTGATGAGAACGGCAATATTGTAGAAGACTTTATTGAAGTTAGAGCAAAAGGTGAAATTATCCTTTCGTCAAAATCAAGCGTAACACTATTTGATATTTCACCAAAAATGGTTGTCGGTGTTGCGGCAAGCTTGATTCCATTCCTAGAGCACGATGATGCAAACAGGGCACTAATGGGTTCAAACATGCAACGACAAGGTGTGCCACTAATCTGGACTGAAGCTCCGATGGTTGGTACTGGTATGGAAGGTATCGTAGCGAGAGATACTTGGGAAAGTATCAAGGCTGACAGAGCTGGTGTTGTAGAAAAAGTAGATAGCCAAAATGTATATATTATGGGTGAAGATGAAGATGGCGCATTTATTGACCACTACCCACTTCAAAAAAATCTAAGAACAAACCAAAACACTACATTTAGCCAAAGACCAATAGTAAAAATGGGTCAAAGAATCGAAGCGAGTCAAATCGTAGCTGATGGTCCAACTATGGAAATGGGTGAGCTAGCTGATGGTAAAAATATTATGGTCTCATTTATGCCATGGTATGGTTACAACTTCGAGGATGCTATCGTGGTAAACGAGAGAATCATTAGACAAGATGCATTTACATCTGTTCATACATACGAAAAAGAGATTGAAGCGAGAGAGCTAAAACACGGCGTAGAAGAGATAACTAGGGATATTCCTGGTGTAAAAGATGAAGATTTACTGCACCTTGATGAGAGTGGTATCGTCAAAATTGGTAGTTTCGTAAAACCAGGCATGATTTTGGTTGGTAAAGTTTCGCCAAAAGGTGAAGTAAAACCTACTCCAGAAGAGAGACTGCTTCGTGCAATATTTGGTGAAAAAGCTGGACATGTTGTAAATAAATCACTATATTGTCCACCATCAACTGAAGGTATTGTTGTTGATGTCAAAATCTTTACAAAAAGAGGCTATGACAAAGATAATCGTGCTACAAAACATTTTGAAGAAGAAAAAGGCAAAATGGAGAGAGAGTACCACGATAGACTCAGCATGGTTGACCGTGAAGAGATACTTAGACTAAATACTCTTTTGACAAAAAATAAACTTGCGATGGATGTAGACGCTGGTGGATTGAAAGCCAAAAAAGGAAGTAGTATTACTATTGACCAAGTCTCTTCGTTGAATAGATTTGCAGTAAACACAATCATAAAAAGCTTTGATCCAAAAGTCCAAGGTGATTTTGAAAAACAAAAACAACACTTCAGAAAACAAAAAGAGAAGCTAAAAGCTGATTTTGATGAAAAAATCTCAATTCTTGAAAAAGATGATATTTTGCCAAGCGGTGTTGTAAAACTTGTAAAAGTATATATCGCAACAAAACGAAAATTAAAAGTTGGCGACAAAATGTCAGGACGACACGGTAACAAAGGTATCGTATCTATAATAGTGCCTGAGGTTGATATGCCGTATATGAGCGATGGTAGAACAATAGACATCGTCCTAAACCCACTGGGCGTTCCTTCAAGGATGAATATTGGACAAATTCTTGAGGTTCACCTTGGTCTTGTCGGTAAAAGACTTGGCGAACAAATCGGTGCAATGTTTGAAGAAAAATCTAAAGATTTCATATCTCAACTTAGAACTAAGATGACTGAAATTTCTGATGTTGTCAAAATTGCAAAAGGTAAGGATTTTATTGCAGCATTGAGTGATGAAGAACTGTTGGCTTATGCGAGAGATTGGAGCAAGGGTGTTAAATTCTCGACTCCAGTTTTTGAAGGTGTAAATGAAGCAGAATTCAAAACACTATTTGAAATGGCAAAAATGGATATGGACGGTAAGATGGTGCTTCACGATGGTAAAACGGGTGAAAAACTAAAAGAGAGAGTCAATGTCGGCTATATGTATATGCTGAAGCTGCACCATTTGGTTGATGAAAAAGTCCATGCGAGAAGTACTGGACCATACTAACTAGTAACAAAACAACCTGTTGGTGGTAAAGCGCTATTCGGTGGACAAAGATTCGGTGAGATGGAGGTTTGGGCACTTGAGGCATACGGTGCTGCACATATGCTAAAAGAAATGTTGACAATCAAATCGGATGATGTTGACGGTAGGGTAAGAGCTTATAAAGCTATTACAAATGGCGAAAATGTACCAGAAACAGGTATTCCTGAAACATTCTATGTTCTAACAAATGAGCTAAAAGCTCTTGGTCTTGATGTTAGAGTGTATGACAATAACGAACCAGAAACAAAATAAGAGAGGAAAGGAAAGATAATGGGAAACTTAAGAGAACTAGACCTGACTGGCGAGAATAAACCTCGCGACTTTTCCGTACTTCAGATGATGATTGCAAGCCCAGACAAAATTATGTCTTGGAGCTTTGGTGAAGTAAAAAAACCAGAAACAATAAATTATAGAACACTAAAACCAGAACGAGACGGTCTATTCTGTGCCAAAATTTTTGGACCTGTGAGAGATTTTGAATGTATTTGTGGAAAATACAAAAAAATGAGATACAAAGGTCTTGTTTGTGAAAAATGTGGTGTTGAAGTTACAAGCTCAAAAGTAAGAAGAGTTAGAATGGGACATATTGCCCTTTGTACTCCTGTTGCACATATTTGGTTTGTAAACTCATTACCTAGTAGAATTGGTACTCTTCTTGACATCAAGATGAAAGACCTCGAGAGAGTGCTTTATTATGAAGCATACATCGTAAGTGAGCCAGGAAGTGCTCCTGTTAAAAAATATGATATTTTGACAGAAGAAGAGTACAGACACCTTGAAGGTTTGTATCTATATGAAGGCTTTGAAGCTGAGATGGGTGCTGCAGTTGTCAAAAAATTGCTTGGCGGACTTGACTTGGCGACGCTGTTTACAGAGCTAAAAGAGGCAATCACTCAAACAAACTCGGAAGCAAAGAAAAAATCACTTGTAAAAAGACTAAAAGTAGTTGAAGCGTTCCTGAACTCTGACAACAAACCAGAGTGGATGATTATGGATTATGTGCCAATCTTGCCTCCAGATCTACGACCACTTGTTGCGCTTGATGGTGGAAAATTTGCAAGCTCAGACCTAAATGACCTTTATAGAAGAGTTATCAACAGAAAT
>CAZNYV010000012.1:0-22906 GCA_964577355.1 uncultured Campylobacteraceae bacterium | reverse complement strand
GGTTAGAAGCTGATAGAAGAGCTATTGATAGACGAGAAATCAGCTGACACGCAGTACCCATCCATCATGGTCGGCAAAGTGACAAATTATGACTTGATGCTTCTTCGCTCACAAATAGACAAGCTCCTATCTTCCAACGACACAGTAGCGCAAACGCTAAAAGAGATAGTACCGGAATTCAAACATAATAAAATGGGTTAAGATTTGAAAAACATACAAGAACTAATAAAACAAAAATATCTAATCATCGACGGTGCGATGGGTACCGAAATACAAAAAAAGAGTGTCCCAGATGAGGCTTGGCAAGGCAAGCACGGGTGCAACGAACTATTAAACGAGACTGCGCCAGATGTTATCAGCTCAATACACAAAGCGTATTTAAGTGCTGGTGCTGACCTCATCAAGACCAATAGTTTCGGTTGTCTACCTTGGGTATTGGATGAGTTTGATATAGGTGAAAAGACATACGAGCTGAGCCTAAGAGCAGCACAAATTGTGCGAAAACTCTGCGATGAATATACGAGTGATGAAAAGCCACGATTTGTAGCCGCCTCCATAGGGCCTGGGACAAAGTTACCAAGCCTAGGGCATATCCACTATGACCAGATGCTGGATGGCTACAAAATTGCGCTTCGCGGTGTGATAGATGGCGGTGCGGATGTCATATTGCTGGAGACTTGTCAGGATTCACTGCAAATCAAATGCGCCTTAAATGCCTGTGATGATATATTTGCAGAAAAAGGCATCAAACTTCCAATAATGGTATCAGCCACAATAGAGATACAAGGCACGATGCTTATAGGCACAAACGCCGAGACACTAGCTGTGATACTAGAGCCGTATGATATTTTATCGCTTGGATTCAACTGCGGAACAGGTCCAGAGCAGGTTGCAAGTCACATCAAAGCACTCTCACATATCTGGACAAAAGCAATTTCCGTTCACTCAAATGCGGGGCTTCCTCAAAATCGTGGTGGATATACTTTTTATCCGATGGGACCAGATGAGTTTGCCGAAAAACAAGCGGCTTTTGGTGAACTACACGGCGTTGCGATACTTGGCGGATGTTGCGGTACGACTCCTCAGCATATATTGGCATTGTCTCGTACAATGCAGGGCAAAAGCCCAAAAGCACCAAACGGCGAGATGGTTCGCTCGCTGGCATCACTCTTCGATACTGTACCGCTCAAACTAAAACCTGCTCCACTTTACATAGGTGAGCGCTCAAATGCCACAGGCTCCAAAGCGTTTCGTGAGCTGATTTTGGCGGCTGATTATGAAGCGGCTTTCGCAGTAGCAAATGAGCAAGTTAGAGCAGGTGCGCATGTCCTCGATGTGAGCGTCGCTTTTGCTGGACGAGATGAGACAAATGACATGAGGGAGGTTGTCAGTCGCTACGCTGGCAAGCTAACAACACCCCTGATGCCAGACTCCACACAGACAAAGGCACTCGAAGAAGCGCTCAAACTGATAGGCGGTAGAGCGATAATCAACTCCGTCAACCTAGAAGATGGTGAAGAAAAATTTGATGCTGTTTGTGCTCTAGCAAAAAGATACGGCGCAGCTCTTGTCTGCCTCGTGATAGTCGAAAAAGGAATGGCAAAGACCAAATCCGAAAAATTAAGCGTCGCTCACAGGATTTACAACAGAGCCGTCGGCAAGTTCGCCCTAAATCCAGCTGATTTGGTGTTTGATATGCTGACTTTTACGGTAGGAAGTGGCGATAGTGAGTATTTTAGCTCGGCAATAGATACAATAGAAGCCATCCGAGAGTTCGGCATCGCACATCCTGAAGTCGGTTTCACACTTGGTGTATCAAATGTATCGTTCGGACTATAAAAAAACTCGCGTGAATATCTCAACTCAGTCTTCTTGTACCACTGCGCCCTGGCTGGGCTCTCAACTGCAATAGTAAATGTCAAAAATATCATCCCTTATTTCCAAATAGGCGAAGTAGAAAAACAGCTTTGCGAAGATTTGATATTTGACCGTAGAGCTGACGGCGCCGACCCGTTGGCGACTTTTATCAACCATTTCGCACTCTTGGCTGGAGAGGTCAGAGATGAGAAAAAAGATGACTTGGACGGGCTAGATACAAGAGCCAAACTACACAAACTGCTGCTAAACGGTGACAAAAATCGTATGCTCTCGCTCCTGCCAAACGCAAAAGACGAAATAGCTGCGGAGCTGATCATCAACGAGGTGCTTATCGGTGCTATGAAAGAGGTTGGGGAGCTATTTGGAAGTGGCAAAATGCAACTGCCGTTCGTACTGCAATCGGCAGAAACGATGAAGGCAAGCGTAGACTTCCTGAGTCCTTATCTGCCAAAAGTAGAGTCCAAAACCAAAACCACAATCATCCTAGGAACAGTCAAGGGCGATGTTCACGATGTCGGCAAAAACCTAGTCGACATCATCCTCACCAACAATGGCTTCCATGTCGTCAATATAGGCATCAAGGCAGATATTGGATTATTTATAGATGAACTCAAAAAACACAATGCGGACGCAATAGGCATGAGTGGTCTTCTGGTCAAATCGACGCTTGTCATGAAAGAAAACCTTGAAGAGCTAAAACGACAAGGCATATCGGTACCTGTATTTTTGGGTGGAGCCGCACTCAACCGTGCTTTTATAGATGAACATTGCCAGCCACTTTATGATGGAGCGGTAGTCTATGCGAGAGATGCTTTTGACGCCATAGAAGCGCTCAGCCAGCTAGAAAAAGGGGTGCTCACAAAAGAAAGCGTGACAAACCACGACGCCACCATCAAAGAGCCACTAGAGGTCGTACAAATAGACCCAGAAGCAATAAAGCATCCAAAACCAGTCACACCACCAAAACCACCATTTCTAGGCAGAAAAGTCCTAAATGGCTCTGATTTCAAGGCGTTGGCTTTTGAGTGGCTCAACAAACGAGCGCTTTTCAAAGATAGATGGGGCTACAAAGCAAGAGGCACAGACAAAACGGAGTATGAAAAACTAATTGCCTCAGAGGTCGAACCAGCATTTGAGAAGCTCCGAGAGCTCTTCTTGACGACTGATTTGTTCTCTCCTATAATGATTTATGGCTACTTCAAGGCTATCAATCGAGGTGACCACATAGAAGTTCACGACGGAGACAAATCATATAGATTTGACTTTCCAAGAAGTACCAAATCACCTCATCGTGCCATACCAGACTATTTCACGACGGACGGAAATGATGTCATAGGAATGTCTGTCGTCTCATCAGGGCTCGAATTTGACAAATATTCCAAACAACTACATAGCGAAGGTAGGTACCATGAATATCTACTAGCAACTGGACTAGCAAGCGAACTGGCCGAATCACTAGCCGAAATCACACACAAAATCATGAGGGGCGAACTCGGAATTCTAAACGGAGAAAAGGCTGCGCTAGACGATGTCAAGATGATGGGATATACTGGTTGTAGATACTCTTTTGGCTATCCAGCATGCCCTGATATGGAGCTAAATCGTCCGCTATTTGAACTATTGCGCCCAGAAGAATTTGGAGTTGTCCTGACAGAAAGCGACCTCATATATCCAGAGCAAAGCACCTCGGCGATAATAGTCCATCACCCAGAGGCGGTGTATTTTAGTATTTAGCGGGAATTTTCAATCTATTTTTATACTTAAGACGAAAAAAATCTAAACTGATGACACCCATCATTTTTTGATGTATACATAGCCGTATCGGCATTATGAAGTAGCAATTCTGCGCTTTTGCCATCTTGAGGAAACAAACTAATACCAATGCTACAGGTACTAACAACTTTTTGTTTGTTAAGAATAAAAGGTTCATGAAAAAGGCGTTGGATCTTTTCAGCGATTCCACTAAAGTGGCTATTGTCAATACCATTTTCAATCACAAGAACAAATTCATCTCCACCAAATCGTGATATTGTATCCCCCTTGCGAATAACTTTTCGCATTCTTTTTGCTACATCTATCAATAATTTATCACCACTTGAATGACCAAACGAATCATTAATCTCTTTAAAACGGTCTAAATCAATAAAAAATACGCCGAAAGTGGTTTTTGTGCGACTATTACGCTGAATTGCTTGCTCTATTCTATCCATCAAAAGGCGTCTGTTTGGTAAATGTGTAAGCGGGTCATGCATCGATATATGCGATAGCTTTTGAGCTTCAGCCTTAAGTTGGTCTTGCACGGAGAGATACTCGGTTATATCATGAGTAGTTTCTAAATATGCACTTATCTCACCCTCGGAATCAAATACTGGGCGCATATGCACCTCAATATGCCGTTTATTGCCATCTTTATCTTTGCGAAGATGGTGAAGTGTAACTGGCTGCTTATTTTTTTTGACACTATTCATAGGACATGAACTCAAATCCTCAGAACATGGAGGCTGAGTTTTTTGCGTAAGATTAAAACATTTATTGACAAGTACCGAATCGTCAGCTTGTGCTTTTGCAGCTTTGTTCATCATGACAACAGTATAGTCTGGTTCAATATAGAGGACTGGGTCTGGAATACCATCTATCATTGTTTGCATGATTTCGCGAGTGGTGTTCAGTTTTTTTTCAAGCGTAATTACTTTTTCGATATTAGTCAAGACATACAACAGCTGCATGGGGTCTGTTGGCTTGAGAATATAACTATCAACATGCAAAGAGATGCTACGCAAAAGGAGATGGGTATCACTAAATGCGGAGTTGACAATTATTGGTACATCTGGATGAGTTTGGCGTATGTGTGCGATCATATCAAGTCCGCTCATTTTTGGAAGTTGAAGGTCGGTAATGATTACATTTGGAGAATGTTTTCGAAACAATTCTAATCCATCTTCGGCATTTCGCGCGATAATGACCTCTTTAAAGTAATCGCCAAATGCATTCATAAAAGATATTACCGTTGAACCATCATCTTCTACATATAAAAGTGTTAGTGATTTAAACATTTTGTTGTACTTGTAATGAAATCTCTGTTTTCATTCCATCGGGAATAGATTCCATATAAATCAACCCACCCATGCTGTTTTCTATAATCATTTTGGACATATAAAGCCCTATGCCTGTCCCATCTTTTTTTTCTTTGGTGGTAAAGTATGGTTCAAATACTCGGTTTACAATCTCCTCAGATGCTCCGCCACCATTATCAGTGATAGTTACAACAGCTCTGTCTCCTTTGTTTTCAACTCCAATATGGATAAATCCATCATCTCGCTTCTTTTGCAAAATGGCATCTTTTGAGTTATTGAAAATATTGATAAGAACTTGAGCAAATTCATTTTCATATCCAAAGATTTCAATCTCACCTTTGCCGTCGTAATATATCGTGATTCCATGGTTTTTGAAAGAATCATGAACAAATGAGATTGTTTTGTCAATTACAAACGAGAGTTTGAAAAGTTGCTTTGCTTTATTTGGATTGAAAAAGTCACGAAAATCATCAATCGTAGTTGACATATGTTGTATAGTTTTTTGAGACTCTTCCACAAAAGTGTGAAAAAGTTCTTTATTTACACTATCTTTGTGAATTTTTTTCTCAATCGCAAAAAGATTTAATGCAAGCGAGTTAAGCGGCTGCCTCCACTGATGAGCAATGTTTCCAATCATCTCGCCCATGCTAGCTAGCTTAGACTGCTGAAACATCAGCTGTTGATTGCGCACAATGTCAGTCTTGTCAGTAAAGCCAATTATTACTCCGAAATCATCACTCGAAAAATTAATAGATTTGATTTGGAACCAGTAGATACGATTGTCGATAATCAAATCGTATTCTATTTCCGTTTTGTGTTGCACAACATTTTTGACATTTTCAAACAAATCAGGTATTGATACGATAGCATTGATAATAATTTCGCTAAGGTTGATTTTATGGGTGTAGTTGATTTTGAAAAACCGCTCCATCCCTTTGGTGTGTAGGAAAAGGTCAAGATTTTTGTCCAGTATCAACACATCGGTATTGATAACCTCCACAACCTTATTGAGTGCCTCATTGACAAAAGCAAGTTCTTTATTTTTATGCTCCAGCTCATCATTAACAGTGTGAAGCTCTTCGTTAGTTGATTGCAATTCCTCATTAGAAGTCTCGAGTTCCTCATTTGTGCTTTGAAGCTCTTCGTTAGTTGATTGCAATTCCTCATTTGTACTTTGAAGTTCTTCATTAGAAGTCTCAAGCTCTTCAATAGTTATTTGCAAGCGCTCTTTTAGGGCGGTTAACTCATTTTCGAGAATATTGACATCATTAATATCATGAGTTTGCATTTGGTGAGAGAGCAGTACCGACCTGTCTGTCTCATTTATCTCTTCAAATGTAATAAAATAGCTATTTTCCGCAAGCTTATTGCGAGGCAGTGGAAATACTGTTATAGCTATATATACTCTATCATCCGTAAGAGGCATAACCCGAATCTTTTTTGATACACAGACCTGATCGCTTCGTACTGCTTCATTGAGTGTCGCACGCAAATCAAGCCTCAAAAAATCAGAGACCTGCTTATAGATGTCGTTAGTTGCCAGTCCGCTTGGATGGGAGATATATTTGTTCTCTCCTTTGTAGAATAAAATACCACCACTAGAATCTACAACCGTACCATTTTGGGCAAAAAATCCTGCCACAGCATTGTTGATAGAACCGTTGATGTCGAGCGAATTAACCTCATCACGCAATTTCTTAGAACCCCGTTGAAAATCTTTTTTCTGAAAATAGGCAAGTGCTTCAATATCTATATTGCCCATATCGTTTGACTTGCGGTATATCTTGTATTTATTTTCAATGACAGCAAAGATGGATGTGAGATTTCCTATAGTCTCGGACAGCCCCAAAAACATCAGCCCTTGATAACGAAGCGCATACGAAAATATGCTAATAACTCGTTGCTGAAGTTCTGCGTTGAAATAGATAAGTAGGTTGCGACAGCTTATCAAATCGAGATTGAGAAATGGAGGGTCTTTGATGACATCATGTTTGGAAAAGACAATTATATCTCGTATGGTTTTGACTGGAGTATATCTACGGTTCTTTTCAATGAAATATGTTTCTAGAATTTTTGGGTCAACCTCACTCACCTCATCTTCGCTAAAGCTTCTACCTCGTGCTTCATCAATTGCCTCTTCGCTGACATCGGTGGCAAAAATGGTTACTTTTTTCGTAATCCCCATTTTTTTTAAAAGTTCACTTATAACGATAGCTAATGAGTACGCTTCATCACCAGTAGCACACGCGGCTACCCATATACGAAAATGATTGTCAAGTTTATCTTTTAAAAGAGATTCTAGCTCTTTTGATAATGCTCCAAATGCTTCTTTGTCTCGAAAGAGTGAGGTTACGATGATTAGCAGCTCTTTTTTGAGGTTCATAATTTCGGCTGGCGAGCGTTGTAAAAGGTCTATATAATCGTTGACACTCTCCGACTTTGTATCGATGATTCTGCGCTCCAACCTACGATGAATAGTATTCTCTTTGTAGTCGCTAAAATCAACTTCACTTTTTTGATTAAGCAGACGAAACACCTTATCAATATTATCTAATAAATCAAAATGGCGATCAAAATATTTTGGGTCGTCTATAGCATACGGAATGCCTTGCGCTAACAACTCTGACGGCAAAACAGCATCGATAGCATGGGTATCTATAGCCGCCTTTGGCATTGAAAAATATTTGGCATCTTCGTTTTCCGCAAGAGCGATGCCACCACCTTGTTTGATGGCGACAATACCCTCGGCCCCATCACTACCTGTTCCGCTAAGAATAATCCCGATGGCTTTCTCTTTTTTTTCTAACGCCAAAGATTTCAAAAAACGATTGACAGATGGTTTTGGATAGGGTTTAAGAGATGGGGTTACAAGTTTGAAATAACCATTTTCAATCACGATATCAGAGTTCGGTGGACAATAGTAGATATGATTTGCTAAAGGCTCAAGACTATCAGTTACCGCAACAATAGGAATTTTTGAGAATCTCTCCAAAAGAGTTCCTAGCAAGGTTGGTTGTTTTGGGTCAAGATGCTGAACAATCACATATGCAATACGATTTGAGGGTTCGATGTTTTGGATAAATTTTTGTAAGGCTTCAAAACCTCCAGCACTTGCCCCCAGGCCTACAATAGTAAGATTTGCATAATCATGATTGGATTTCTTTTTTGCCATCGCCTATAACATCCTTTTAATTTGTTGAATTAATTTTTGTACAGCAGTAACATTTTTTTGAACACCTAAAAAATATTTTAACTTTTCTGTTTTTTTATCAAAAATAGGGCTAATGGTAAGTTCATTGAAGATTAGTTCACCATCTTTTGTATAGTTTCGAATAGTTACAGTTATATCTCGCTCGTCTTTAAGTGCTTTCTTAATCTCTTGAAGTGAAATTTGCTCCCTATCTTCCCCATGCAAAAAACGACAATTGCGACCAACTACCTCATCGGCTGTATAACCAAATAGCTCAGTGAATGCTTCATTGACAAAAATAATCGGGTTGTCTGGTAGATTTGGGTCAGAGATAGTGACTCCATTTTTGGCTTGGTCTAGTATCTCAAGGACATAATCTGTAATATCAGGGAGGTTGTCACGGTATTTTTTGAGCACATACCGTCCTCCATAATAGTTATTGACCACGAGACATGGAATCTTTTTGCGAAGGCTACTGATAAGATTGCGAACATTTTTTGGGTTAAACTCTTTGTTGTAATCATCCCAAATTTCAAAAAAAATATCAACACTACTTACTGGTTTGTCATGACGGTCAATCAAAATAGTCAATAATTTAGTCATATTTGGTGTCAAAACAAGTGTTTGATTCTCCATGCTTACCATTTGAGTAAGAGGATTCCAATAACATTTATCACATAGCTTTATCAGTATTTTTGTATTCATGGAGTCATTCTAGCACAAAAGTATCTTTAAAGTGCCTTTTTATTGAGTCACAAAAAAACTAGCTCTTTGCCTCTTCAATCAACCTATTCATCGCCGTCTGAATAACATCCAACGAATCAACGCTATCTGCTTCAAAGCGCGTCACCAAAACTGGCGTGGTATTTGAAGCCCGTACTAGCCCCCAGCCGTTTGCAAAAGAGACTCGCACGCCGTCTATATCTATAATACCAATTATCTGAGGCATATAGCTTGGTGGATTTTCTAGTGTTTGCTTGATTTTTTGGATAATAGGAAACTTAGGCTCCTCGGTGACATAGACTTTTATTTCATCGGTCGAATACATCTTTGGCTGAGCATCCATCTGAGCATCCAAATTTGTACCTTCATAGATGAGCTCAAGCACTCTCATCGCCACATATACGGCATCGTCAAATCCAAACCATTTGTCGTTAAAAAACATATGCCCGCTTACCTCAGCGGCAAAATCCGCACCACTCTCTTTTAGCTTGACCTTCAGGTTGCTATGACCTGTCTTGTACATTATGGTGGAGCCGATTTTGTTTATCTCATCGTACATTATTTTTGAGCATTTGACCTCACCGATGACTACTGGTTTTTTGCCTTTGCGTGCCAAATCATGAGCAAAAATCAGTGCGAGCTGGTCGCCTTTGATATTGTATTTTTGTGTCAGAACGGCTATTCTGTCAGCATCTCCGTCAAACGCGAACCCTATGTCGAAAGCTCCACCAGAGAGCTCTTTTTTGATGTCTTCTAGGTTGTGTTCGTCGGACGGGTCAGGATGGTGATTCGGAAATGTACCGTCTGGCTCTTCATGCATCCATTTTGTGCTGATATTTAGCTTGCTCAAAATATCCTTGAGCACAATAGCCGCAACACCATTTCCACAATCTGCCACAACTCTTGTCGGCATATTTTTTAACGCCCCAAACTCCATAGTGAGATAGTTGATATATGCATTTTTGGCATCTATTTTATACGCTACGGCTTTCGTTTTGTCGGTAGAAATAGCGCATGACGAGCCTATGATTGCTCTGCCTAGAGCTTCTATATCTTTGCCAAAAAATGGTTGTTTGTTTATCGTTATCTTGAATCCATTGTACTCAGGTGGATTGTGAGAACCCGTTATCATGACGCTTGCACTTGTTGTCACGCTCTCGCCAGCTATTTCCCAAGGAACAAAATTTGTAAAATAATTCACACCTGTCGTCACCATACCCATATCTAGCACACAGCATCCTGCTCTCATGAATCCATGACTAAGCCATTCAAACAGTTGTGGTGAATGAGTCCTTGCGTCATAACCTATGCTAACAAATATCTTCTCGTCACTTTTAGTGCGCGATTTGATCACCTCTAGTCCTAGATTGTAACCTATGGCTTTGGTCATTGCTTCGTTTAGCTCTTTTTGGAAAATCCCGCGAATATCGTATTCTCTAAATATCGAATGCACATATGCTCCTATGTAAATCTTAGACTCTATTTTAACAACTATTTCTGTCGCTCAAGCTCCTCCGCTGTCATAAACATAGACGCAAAGTCTGTTTTGAAATTCATACATGTCGGACAGGTTGTGACGCCCTCTTTGGCTGCAAATCCAATCTTGCAATGGTCGCACTCAATGATATTATGCTCAATTAGAGCCGTAGCCTTATCAAACATAAATCGCACCAAGTCTCTCTCATCTGTTTTGGAAAAGCTATTGCTCTTACACATACTATCGCAAATACCGCAATCAACACACTTGCCACTTTGGAAATATATCTTGTCATAGTCGCTCGAATAAAACAGCGCATTTGTTGGGCAGAACTCAACACACGCTCTACAATTCGTACAGCTATCATTGATTTGCTTGAGAGTCAAAAATGAGAAACCGCCCTCTTCTATCTTGAGATTGATACTCTCAGCTATATCTTTGAGCGTGTTTTTGAGAAGTAGTGTTTTGAGTGGGATTTTTGATTTGACATCTGGGAGCTCAAAATTCATAGCCTCTCTGATAGCAGTAGCACTACCGAACAACGACTTCAGAAATCCTCTCCTGTCTTGTTTGGAATCTTCTAGTTTTGTTATTTTCTTGTCAAAATTTATCGCTTGCAAAAATCTATTTGTCTCATCGACAACGGACTCGATTCTATCTAAAACAGCTCTGTTTTTTTCATTTAGTGGGCACTTAATACATTCACTAATATCTGCTTCTATAGCTCTTTTGCTTCTAATAGCAAGGGTGACAAGGTTTTGCTCGTCAAAAACACCCAGACATGAACCCATAGTCGTGCATTTGAGTTTAATACTACTTGGAAGGGTTTTGCTTTTGAGCTCATCACTCTCTTTTGCGATTTCATTTAATACAAAGACTGTTGCATCAAAACCATCTGCCTTTATCGCTTCGGTCGGGCAAACACCAATGCAAGCAGAACAATTTGTACAAAACTCATCTTTTATCTTGATTTTTGTGGCTTCAATTTTTATAGCATCATACGGACAAAAATCTATACACTTCTGGCAATCATTGAGCGTACAGTCATTTCTGAGGCATTTTAGTCTATCTATACCAAGTGCTGTTGAGAAGAACTTTTCCATCAATTCTCACCTTGGAGATACTCATAATCACCAAGCAAGAAGTCAATACAAAAATCAACAAAATCTCTATAAAATGGGGTTTCAACAACCTTTTTCATACCTATCAAATAAACAGGCATCCAAGGAATGATATGTTTTTCCATAAACTCTTTTTGAGCAAATTTTTCATTTTGATACACAAGGGCTTGCATGAAGCCAAGCTCAATAGATATATGGTCTGGCGATGCTATTGGGGTATTATTTAGATTGATTTCGTAACCGAATTTGGTATAAAAATGGACTACTGGATTTTCCATACCGCTTGATATTTGCACTTTTGCGTCCGTCACTGCTGACTCCAACGGATGAGAATTGACCATAAATGAACTAGTAAAATCAATATTGAGCTCTTCTTCTAGCGTTTCGATGTCGGTGTTCATCAAGTACTCTCTTGCATTTTCGCCTATGAGCGAAAGTAGCTCTTGGTTCTGTATCAAATCATTTATTGCTCGTTTTGACAGATGCTCCGTAAAAGCCATTGATAAAAATGCATAAATATACGCTCTATTGTCTTGCACAAAAATTCCTTGCTAAAATATATATGAATAGTATCTAAATAGATAAAAGAAGAAGCAAGCCGCCCAGAAATGGACGACTCGAAAAGGCTACAAACAACCTTTGAAGAATGATTTGCCCTCAGCGGGTGCTGCGATAAAATCTCGCACATGAACTGTATTGCCATCTAATTTGCCGATAGCTGTGACACCATTTTTGCCAACATCTTCAAAAACTTTATATGCTTTGAATTTTGATGTATCCAAAATATAGATTTTATCTTCAGCGTGGACATATATAGCAAGAGGACTAGTTTGTGTAGTCTCTAGCCTGCAATCCTTGAAATAATCGTTTTTTAAGCACCATTCTGTCGCTAGAAAACCTTTTACTTCAACCTCGTCTGGACCAGCTTTTGGCTTGTCAGCTGCAAAAGATACGGTTGCCACTAGCACAATTAGTGATAATAGGAACTTTTTCATTTAGCACCTCCTGCTTTTAATGTTTGTAGGTATGCGACCAAGTCTTCAATTTCATTTGGTTTTAGGAAATCAAAAGCTGGCATATTTGATGTTCTTTTCCCAGCATCAACTGAATAGTACTGCATAGAAGGTCTTTGATTTACATTTTGTCCTGGGACAACAACTGCACTTGGTGATACTAGTGATTCTCTTATATATGCAGCATTCGCATAGCCACCAATATTGTTCAGGTTTGGAGCCATGCCTTCTTGTGCTTTGTTGTCACCCATTGTGTGGCAAGCATAACAGTTATCGCTAGCTAATTTTTTGCCATTTGCTACATTACCTTTTGCTTTTTCAGCCATCATAGCGATAGCTTTTTTGGCCTTTTCACTCTCTTTGAATTTGATAGGAGTCCAAGAGCTGAGCCATTTGATACCATTTCTGCCATCTTTTGCTCCATCCCAAATCGCTATTGCCATCGGTTGTGTATCGCAGTCGACCGCATGACTTGTTTTTGAAGTACTTCCGCTTATGCCGTCATCTTGAGTTTTTGTATCACTACCAATTGATGAGTAGTCATCTTTAATTGGTTTTGTAAACACTGCCGTCCATTTACCGTTAGCGTATTTCATATCCATTTTGTAATTCAAATTGTCTTTGACTTCCGTAGTACTTCTAAAGCCTTCGGCAACAAACACCTTTTGATATTGTGGTTTCATCATAGCTGCTGCGGCTTCTTGTTTCTTTTTGAGGTCATCACCAAAAAGATTTAGATTGTTTTTTGCTTGTTGATTTGAAATATCAGCAGTTGTTGGAGCGTATACACCTTCTGTGTTTTTTTGAAGCAAAATAGTAACAGGTCTGCCATCACTTCCCATACCAATATACGGAAGTTTCGCATCTTCTGAACAGTTTTGAGCAAATTGCACCGCAACACCGTCACCAAAAGCTTTTACGCTTTTGAGACTCTGTTTGGAGTTTGTATTATCAGCCCATTTTACAACAACACTAAACTCTCTTTGGTTGGCAACTACAGCAACATCTGCTTTGATTGCTTTTGCGCCGTCAAATTTTTTGTTTGCCTCAGCATCATTACCTTTTATCGTTGTTTGCGGATAAAGGTATATAGTTGAGTATTTCAACCCAGCCAACTCTGCTGATGAAGCATTCAGTTTTGCCATTTCGCTTTTTATTTGTACAGTTGGTATATAGTCTGCGGCAACAAGGCTTAGAGCAAGTGCAGCCGTAGCGCTAAATGTTGTTATTAGCCTTTTCATTAGTGCACCGCCTTAAATGATGTAAATTTACCAGCTTTATATCTGTCATCCACTGGTTGTAGATTACCATGCATAATAGCTTTGTAATAATCGCTATCTAGTCTAAACATATCACTATGTTTGTAAGCTATGAGAAGGTCAAGTATTTCTGAGCCTTTGCCAGCTTTTTTATTATCCATCTCAGTTTTGATAGTTTTTACTACCGCATGCACTTCATGACCAAATAGGCTCTCTAGGTGCTCCGGTGGAATCCTGTCACTTCGTTCAATCGGATTGCCATTTGCATCAAATTTCAATGGTCCGCCAACTGGTGGGATGTAATACACATTTGGTCCCGTGCCTGCTTCTGGTTTGAGTGGAATTGCTACTTTGTATTTTTTGACCAATTTATGAACTTGACCCTCTTCGTCATCCAAGAACCCGACGAATCTGATTCTTCCTACACATTGTTGCGCACATGCAGTTGGAAGACCTTGCTCGATTCTAGGGAAACAGAATATACATTTTTCTGATTTTGAAATTCTAGGGTTGAAATAGATTTTTTTGTAAGGACAACCTGCGATACAAAATCTATAGCCTTGGCATCTATCGAGGTCAACCAAAACAACACCATCTTGGCTTCTTTTGAATATCGCATCTCTTGGGCAAGAAGCTAGGCATCCTGGATTATCACAGTGATTACATAGTCTAGGCACATAGAAAAAATAGTTATCAGATGGAAAATTACCAGCACCCTGGTCTTCATCCCAGTTTGGTCCCCAGATAGGAGCTTTGTCTGATTTGAACTCTTTTGCTTCCATCATTTCATCATGATTGAAATCCCATGGCGTACCGTAACCTGTCTCAAGGTCAGGAATCACGCCCTCTTTGATATTGCCATCTTTGTCAAAACCGCCACCGCTGTTTTGCCAATTTCTAGGATAACCCTCACCTGGAGATGTCTCTACATTGTTCCAGTACATATAATCTCTACCGTTTCTGTTTGTCCATTGTGTTTTACAAGCAACAGTACAAGTTTGGCAACCAATACATTTATTGAGGTCCAAAACCATTGCCAGTTGTCTTTTGCTAGTTGTATCTATAGCTGTCATTGTTTATAGCCCCCTTACGCTTTTGCTTTTTCGATATTTACTGCGCCATCATACGCGTATTGGTTTCCATCCCATAGACCGCCAAATTTGAGGTGTCCCCAGTTGTCAGACATTTCGAGAAGATTTAGTGACATTGGCACACAATCATTTGGTCCTCTCATACCTTTGAACATATTTGGCTCCCAACCATCTTCCATTACCAATGAGTCAAGCGGAGCAGAAGACGACACTTTTGCCATAGCATAGAATTGACCTAGCTTGTTGAATATTCTCACATCATCGCCATCTTTGATGCCTTTTGCTTTTGCCACTTTTCTATTGATTGCAACCCAAGGTTTGCCTCTTTGTAGTCTTTGAAGAGTTTTTGAGTTTTTATAGTTCGCATGAATCGACCATCTAGCATGAGGAGTTAGCAATGTAAACGGATGCGTCTGATTGTTATCAGCTATTGGTTGTCTTGCAGTATTTACCGCGCAACCTAGCTTGATCCAAGTCGGATGGTCAACATAGAATGTTTGTCTACCGCTTAGTGTCTCAAATCTTTCAAACTTAAACATTTGGTCTTCCCATGAGCTAAACGGTTTGTCTGCATATAGTGGAGATGATTTGGCAGCTTTTTCATTTAGTACGAGGAAGCCACCGCTTTTTTCCATTTTTTCCACAGTATATGGAGCATATTGTTCACATTTATCGAGTGCGGCTTCTATTGCGAGCTTGTCAGTACCAAGCTCTGGCTCAAGTAGACCTTGTGATTCATCGTCTTGATTTGTATATTCTTGGAAGAATATATCAAGCTCTCTGACTCCACCTTTTGTATACATCGGATCTGGAACTTTTTTGACTGGACCATTTTTCGCAATATTTTCTAGTTTTTCAGCCAAAAGAGCAAACATACTCCACTCATCTTTTGCCTCGCCTACTGGTTTTAGATTTGCAACTGGTTTTGCAAGGTTTGTGAATCTATGGTAACCTGGTGAACTTCTAACATCCCAAACTTCATAGTGAGCTTTGGCTGGTAGCAGAATATCAGCATATATTGCTGTTTCAGAGAATCTATAATCAACATATGCAAAATACTTGATATTTTTTAGGAACTCTTTTCTGTACTGCGTAGCTTTGTTTCTTCTAAATCTAGAATCCGCAACAAGAAGTGCGACTTCTGGCATCCAGTAAGCTTTTGCTCTTTTTGCTTTTTTAGGGTCTTTTGCATATTCTGCGCCCTCTTTTATCATCTCATGCAAAATTGCTTTGTACTCTTTTTTATCGATACCCTGTGCTCTTTTGATGTCAGCATCACTAAATGTCTCATCGAACACTTTTTCACCATTACCAAACATATATTCGCCAAGAAAACCTGAACCAAATCTAGCTTTGTATTTACCTGCAAAACCAGCAAGAACATCAAGACCAGTTAATTGGAACTCATTTTCTGTATTTAGTCCGCCTCTTGGACCATATCTACCTGTAAGACCGCATATAGAAGCGATATTCCAAACATTGAGTATTCCGTTGAAATATTTGTTAAGTGCAAAACCTGTTGTTATTTCGACTACTTTTTCTTTTGCAATGTCATTTGCCAATTCACTAACTATTGCCGGGCTTACACCTGTGATTTTTTGGGTTTCGCTTGCAGGGAATTTTGCTGCTTCTGCTTTTAGTAGTGCAAATACAGTTGTAACTTTTGTTTTTTTACCATCAACAAGAGTAACTTCCCAACTGCCCTCAAGCACTGGGTCAATATTCCACTCAGAGTCTTTTAGTCTAATTGTTTTTTTATCACTACCCTCAGTACCTGGCATAAGTGCTAGTGAGTTTGTGACCTTATTCCAAGTATAGAACTGTTCTTCAAATTTTTCATGCTCTTTTTCATCTTTTGCTTTTTCCAAATCACTTCTTCTTAGAAGTTTTTTGTCTTCTAAATTTACTAGGAAAGGAAGGTCGGTATAAGTTTTGACAGCCTCTGGAGTGTAAAGATTTTTGCTGATTAGCTCATTGATAATACTCATAGCAAGGAAGTTGTCAGTACCTGGTTTGATAGGCACCCATAGATGAGCACGAGATGCTGAAGCGTTGAATTCAGGAGTGATTACAACGATTTTTGCGCCATTATATTTGCCTTCCCATACAAAATGCGCATCAGGAATTCTCGTTTGAGATGGGTTTGCACCCCACATGATTGCTACATTTGTGTTAAAAAAGAAGTCATAAGTACAGCCCATATTACCCTCGCCGTACGCTACAGCAGCACCTGAGAACATATCGCCTAGATATGAAGATGGGTAAATCCTAGAAGCACCGATTTGAGTCGAGAATCTAAGAACCCCGCCCCTTCTGCCTTCCGTCAGAAGACCAGTACCGGCATGAACAGTAATTTTATCTGGACCTTTTTTCGGGTCAATCATCGTATCATAAAGCTTTTGCGACACTTCAGTAGCAGCCTCATCCCAACTGATTCTTTTCCATTTTCCAGACCCTCTATTCCCAACTCTTTTCATCGGGTAAAGAATTCTGTCTTTTTCATACATTACTTGTGAATGCTGAACACCCTTATTACATCCTCTTGGGTTGTAGTCTGGTACTTTCGAATTGATAATCGGGTATCTTGCTGATTGATTTTCTCTAGTGATAACACCATTTTGAGCCCAAATTTCCCATGCACAGTTACCTTGACAGTTTACACAGTGATATGCAAAACCATGTTCTTCTTTTTTACCATAAGTAAAACCAAACTCATTTCTGTACATATTTTCAGAAAATGAGCCATTTGGATAGTACTCTCTCGCATTTTCTATCTTCATAGGAGTAGTTTTTGCAAATAGTGAGCTTTGACCTGCTACAAGCGCTGCAGTAAAACCGCTTGCTTTTAAAAAATTTCTTCTTGATTCTAACATCTAACTCTCCTAATTATCGTCTGATTGGCAAATTAAAATCATTGCCCCACTCATCCCATGAGCCGGTATAAACTTTTACATTTTTATAGCCCAATTGTTCAAGAATACTGGCTACAAACGAGCCCCTTCCAGTCCCAACATGGCAATATGTATAGATAGTTTTATCTTTTGTAATGCCTCTTGATTCAAGTATTTTTTCCATTGTACTCTTATCTTTGAATGACATTTTTTTTGTTGCATCACTAAAGTTGTTCCATTCAAGAAGCGTCGCACCTGGTATATGCCCACCCCTTGCAACATTGTCAAGTTTACTTCCACCAATAATTTCTTCAAATCTTCTGGTGTCTATAATTGCATATTTTGCATGCTCTTTGTCCGCAGTAATAGCATTTGAAGCCTCCAAAACCTCTTCTTTTGAAGCTATCATATCGTGTCTGATTTTTGTTGGGTCAACTTTAAATTTTTTCTCAACCACTTTTGGCTCATCACCTCTTTTGATAGGCATACCAAGAGCTTTCATTTGCGCCATACCGCCATCAATAATACGAACTTTGTCGTGACCATAGGTCTTGAAAAAATGCCACACTCCAGAAGCATTTGGACCTTTATAGTCATCATAAGCCAAAACAAGCGTATCATTATCGATACCCTTTGCACCAATATATTCTTCAGCTTCATTTACACATCTATAAAGAGGGGCACAATGCATATGTCCTAGCAAGTCAGAGTGATGAAGATGGTGTGCATCCATATCCATCGCACCTTCTATATGCCCCTGACCTTTATAAACATCCAGATTGTCACCACTCACAAAAACTACATTTGGTTTGCCAAATAAATCCTTGGCTTCTGCCGCAGAAATAGTTATCCCATTGTCAGCCATAACACTTATTGCTGCAACAGAAGAAACGAGGCAAATACCTGCTAACAATTTTTTCATAAACACTCCTTGGGTCCTTGCTTTACCAGCTAAGTTTTTTATTTTAGGCAAAC
Source organism: uncultured Campylobacteraceae bacterium (assembly GCA_964577355.1). Taxonomy (GTDB): domain Bacteria; phylum Campylobacterota; class Campylobacteria; order Campylobacterales; family UBA6016; genus CAZNYV01. The sequence continues at coordinate 4,214 of CAZNYV010000012.1, read as the reverse complement.
TACTCTTAAAAAACTCTTATTTATCTTACTGATTAAAAAATAAATTTTTCAAATGTAGAGATTATGCATTTTGCCTAAAAAGGAGTGAATTTATCCTTTTTTTCAACCCTAATTTGTTATTATCGCCAAAACAGCATGGAAGGACTATAAAATATGGGAAAAAAGCAACAGCACGGCGGTCAAATATCCAGATTTTACCAGACAGAACTACTCAGTTCCGAAAGGGTGGAGTATTTTTGACAAATGTTGAAATTGCAAAAATATCTACGGATATGGGGTTTGAAATTACATTTACAAGCAACGAATTTATTATTTCTGAGTTGTTTAAAGAAGCGTCTGACGCAAACAAACTTGAGGAGCTAAACGAAAACCTTTTGTCCATTTTTGAGAGTAGACTAGCAGAGTACAATACAATCAAAAAACTATACCCGAAAGCCCAAAAGCCAGTATCAATATGGATAGACAGATGCCAAAAAACAATAGAAAAAATCAGAAACGGAGCAAACTAAATGGGTGATCATCATAGTGGACAAAAAAAACCTACAAGCTACGGCACAACAGCAAAGCCAAATAATCGTGCCCCATATGCAAAAAAAGTCATTGCGGTCACTAGCGGCAAGGGTGGTGTTGGAAAAAGTACAGTCAGCGCAAATTTAGCTGTATCTCTTGCACAAAAAGGCTATAAAGTCGGTCTTTTGGACGCCGACATATATGGACCAGACATACCAAGACTACTCGACATAAGAGACAGGACGCTCAAGTGGAGTGACAATAATAAAATTATCCCTAGTGAGAACTTCGGTATAAAGGTAATGTCAGTTGGTATCACAACTCCTACTGATGATACACCGCTCGTATGGAGAAGCTCAGTTGCTGTGTCTGCTCTAATCCAGTTTTTTGATGATGTAGAGTGGGGTGAGCTTGATTTTATGGTAATAGATATGCCTCCAGGAACTGGTGATATTCAACTAACAGTAGCTCAGGAGTTGCCAATAAGCGCCGGAGTTATCGTTACAACTCCACAAGCTGTCTCAACCGATGATGTCTCTAGAGCTATCAGAATGTTTCAGGATATCAATGTGCCAATAGGTGGGATTATTGAGAATATGAGCTTTTTTATCGCGCCTGATACTGGCGCTAAATATGAAATATTCGGCTCAGGTGGGGCTCAAATGCTATCTCAAAGATACGGTGTAGATATACTTGGGCAGGTGCCACTTACAATGGGAATAAGAGAACTAAGCGACAATGGAAAACCACCAATCGCCATGGGAGACGAGACAACAAAATCTTACTTCGAATCCATCACAACAGAACTACTCAAAAAACTACAATAAAAAAAGGGGCTTAGTTTTAACGCTAAGCCCCTTTTTAGATGTCCAAAAGAAACTTACGCCCTGAAGCCTTTTAGCCTCTCTTCAAGATTGTTGCTAGCATTTGATAGCTCATTTGATATATCCATCAACTCATCTGCGATCGCTTGATTTTTTGCAGATACTTCCATTGTACTAGACATTTTTTCTATTAACTGTTTAGTCTTATGCGAAATTGAAACCGCTGCTTTTGCTGCTTTTTTGGATGTTTCAATCGTAACGACAATTTTATCTTTTGTACTATCAGCAACCTCTTTAACTGAGAGTGCATCATCAGAAACGACTTTGATATTTTTTGCATTGTTATGCATATTTTCAGATACATCACCGACACTTTGAACAACCACAGAAATAGTTGCATCTATCTCTGTCAATGATTTTTGTGTTCTCTCAGCTAGTTTTCGAACTTCGTCAGCAACAACAGCAAATCCACGCCCATGTTCACCAGCCCTTGCCGCTTCTATTGCGGCATTTAGAGCCAGTAGATTTGTTTGGTCGGCAATATCTTTGATCATCTCAAGAACATCTTTGATTTTGAGTGTCTGCTCTGCGAGTGAATTAACTTTGGAACTCATCTCTATCTCTTCCTGACTAGCCATCAAAATTGCATCAACAACTTTGTTGAGCGACACACCCATCTCTTCAAGTGTCTGCAGATTAGCTTGAGTGTCTTCTGTGGTTTGAATAGCAAGCTGTTCAGAAGAGTTTATCTCTGCATGAACCTGCCCAACCAAATCAGTAGAATCTTTCACCATCTGTGTCTGTCTATGTGCACTATCAAAAATATCTTTTGCGTGAGCTTGCGTTGTCATACTGATATTTTTTGTCACCTGCGCATTGTCTTTGACTTCAACAACTGTTTTCTGTATTTTTTCTATAAATTTATTGATATATTTCTTTGTCTCGTCTATCTCGTCCGCGTTTGCAATAGCCAACCTTTTGGTCAAATCACCATCGCCTTCAGATAGCTCTTTTGTTGTATGAGTCAATTCTGAAACTGGCTTGAAAACTGCGGAATTAAAAAACCACAAAGACGCTATCAAAGTAACTATGGATACGGCAATCATGGTGACAGTTATAGAGAGCTGTGCTTTCGATATCTCGGCATCACTTTCATCTTGAGATATTGTCAAATCCATAACACCCAAAACATCGCCCTCTTTTACATTTGCATGACAAACTAAACATTCGCTAGAAGCTTTGAGTGGATTAAGGAGTCTTATTTGATGACCATTATTATGCGTCTCCATTACATCTCTCTGTTTTGTATCAAAGACTTTTTTAACTTCTGTATCTTTGATATCTTCAGTTGGAAGACCAAATAGTTCAATTACATTTTTTGATTTATGTACTGTCAGACCTTGTATTCCAGCTATTTTTTTGGTTTCACGAAGAGTGTCTTCGACCACTTTTGGGTCACCCATACCCATGCTCACTCTAAGGGTTTGAAAAATAGATTGGCTCAACATCTCTAGTGATTTTTTGGAATTTTTTTCCGCCAAATCGCCATAACCAATAGTGACATACATCATAAGTGATACGCCACCAATCACAAGTCCGAGTATCATACTCACTATTATTTTGGACTTAATTGTCTTTAACACCCTGAAACTCCAATCATCTTAAATAGTTCAACCCTAAAATATACACTAGTAACCATTATGCACAGAATTAGATTAAGAAAAGCTCCAAAAACCGCCTAATTCGATTCTTGGAAGCAATAAATGCTACAAAAAGTTATTTCATATTTTTCATATTACAAGCTTTTGGCTTGTCAGCTGTTTTGTTCATATCACAGCTTTGATTCATATCGCCAGCTTTGTTTTTTTTGTGTTTTTTTGGACATTTACATTTGTCGCCACATTTGCAATCTTTACATGCGCAATCTTTTTGTCCGCATTTTGTACCATTCATATCGCAAGCTTTTGCACTTTTGTTCATATCACATTTTTCACATGCCATTGGTGCTGCAAAAGCAAGTCCTGCCGCTAAAGATAGCGCTAATACTATTTTTTTCATCATTGAAAACTCCTTGTTTTATTGTAATTTGGATTATGTCGAAAGAATGCTTATTTCAAAAACTTATTTCTGCATCGAAATAAGTACATCTTCTATCATTTGGTCAATATCGCCATCTAGTATATCGGACACTTGAGAATAAGCTTCATTACTTCTGTTATCTTTTACCTGTTGATAAGGCGCTAGAACATAACTCCTAATCTGTCTACCCCAGCCTATTTCGCTCTTTTCTATACCATCAAGCTCGGCTTGTTTTTTCTCTAGTTCAAATTCATACAGTTTGGATTTGAGCATTTTTATTGCGTTTGCTTTGTTTTTGTGTTGACTTCTGTCGTTTTGGCACTGGACGACTATATTTGTAGGTATGTGTGTAATCCTAACCGCACTGTCAGTTTTGTTGACATGCTGTCCGCCTGCGCCACTAGCTCTATAGTAATCAATACGAATATCTCTATCTTCTATCTGAATATCAATATCATCATCGACTTCTGGAGATACAAATACAGAGCAAAATGAAGTGTGTCTTTTGGCGTTACTATCAAACGGTGAAATGCGCACGAGTCTGTGAATGCCGTTTTCTGCTTTGAGATACCCGTACACATTCTCACCGCTTATCAGGATAGATGCATCTTTTATTCCTGCTTCTTCACCATCTTGGTAATCCAGCACCTCCACTTTGAAACCTCGTCGCTCCGACCATCTGAGATACATTCTATAAACCATACTAGCCCAATCGTTACTCTCCGTTCCACCAGCCCCAGGATGAATCGAGACAATGGAGAGTAACGATTGGAGATCGGAAGAGCACACCGTCTGAACTCC
>CAZNYV010000011.1:0-23623 GCA_964577355.1 uncultured Campylobacteraceae bacterium | reverse complement strand
CTATTTGCGAATTGCGATGGATAGACTTTACAAAGGCATCAACGCATCTGACGAAGATGACATTCTAATAAACTCTGGTGCTACAGAAGGCAACAACCATGTCCTAAAATCAATCTATTATGATGTCATACTACCAAGCAACGGCACAAAAAACCACATAATCACAAGCCAAGTAGAACACCCATCAGTACTGGCGACTTGTAGATGGCTTGAATCACTGGGCGTCTTGGTTACTTATATCCCAGTGACAGACCAAGGACTGGTCAAAGCAGGAACCATCAAAGCCTCAATCACAGCAGGGACAGCTCTTGTATCTATAATGTGGGCGAACAACGAAACAGGTATGATATTTCCAGTCAAAGAGATAGCAGATATTTGCAAGGAAAGTGGTGTGCTTTTTCACTCTGACGCTACTCAAGCTATCGGCAAAGTCAAGGTTGATGTTCAAGAAGTCAAAGTCGACTTTATAACATTTGCCGCACATAAATTTCACGGACCAAAAGGTGTTGGCGGACTATATATTAGAGAAGGGTTGAGGTTGACACCATTATTTCATGGTGGCGAGCAGATGAGCGGCAAGAGAGCTGGCACTATCAATGTGGCTGGTATGTTAGGCATGGGTGTTGCAATGGAGATGGCTATCGACTCACTAGAATATGAAAACACGACGCTTAGAGCTATGAGAGACGACCTCGAAGATGAGCTTCTCAAAATAGAAGACTGTATGGTTGTTGGCGACAGAGCCAACAGAACACCAAATACAATTTTGATTTCAGTTAGAGGTGTTGAGGGTGAATCTATGCTTTGGGACTTGAACAAATCGGGCATCGGCGCTTCGACAGGAAGCGCTTGTGCATCTGAAGACCTCGAAGCTAGTCCAATACTCACAGCCATAGGGGCTGACAAAGAGCTGGCACACACAGCTATCAGACTGAGCCTCAGCAGATTTACCACAAAAGAAGAGCTAGATGTCGTAAAAGACGCGTTTCCAAAAGCAGTCAAAAGACTACGAGAAATATCATCAAGCTATGCATACACACCAAATAAATAAACTTATGGAGAAGAAATAATGGCAAAAAATGACCTAATCGGCGGTTCAATCTGGGAGCAATACTCAAAAGTAGTAAGCGACAGAATGAACAACCCTATAAATAGAGGTGAAATAACCGAAGAACAAGCTGCAGATATGGGCTGCAAACTGGTAGTAGCTGATTATGGTGCTGAGTCATGTGGTGATGCTGTCAGACTCTATTGGGCGGTTGACCCATACAGCCATATTATCAAAGCCAGCAAGTTCAAATCATTTGGCTGTGGAACGGCGATAGCTAGCTCGGATGTTATGGCAGAGCTTTGTATCGGCAAAAGCGTCGATGATGCTGTCAAAATCACAAATATAGATGTTGAATTTGCTATGCGTGACACCCCAGATGAGCCTGCAGTTCCACCACAAAAAATGCACTGCTCAGTTATGGCATACGATGTAATCAAAAAAGCAGCAAGTATCTACAAGGGCGTAGATATGGAGAGCTTCGAAGAAGAAGACATGGTGTGTGAATGCGCTAGGGTCACGCTCAGAACTATCAAAGATGTCATTCGTATCAATGACCTCAAAACGGTTGAAGAGATTACAGCTTACACAAAAGCTGGCGCATTTTGCAAGTCTTGCATCAAGCCAGGAGGGCATGAGGTTAGAGAGCATTACCTAGTAGATATTCTAGCTACTACGAGAGCTGAGATGGAACAAGACAAAGCGACCGCATCCGCCAATACCGATGATTTCAAATCAATGAGCGTCGTCAGACAAACAAAAGCTATAGAAAAAGTATTGGATGAACATATTAGACCAATGCTGTTAATGGATGGTGGAAATATGGAGTTGCTTGACATCAAGGATGTTGGACATGAGATACAGGTATTTATCAGATATGTTGGTGCTTGTAATGGATGTGCCAGCTCGTCAACAGGTACGCTATATGCGATAGAAGCTGTTTTGAGACGGGATTTGTATCCAGAAATCAGAGTTCTACCAGTATAAATATTCTTCAAATTGGCGCAATTAAACAATATTAAAGTTTTCCAAAGTATAATTGCGCTCCCATAATTCATGTGGCAAGGTAGCTCAGCTGGTTAGAGCGCTGGTCTCATAAGCCGGAGGTCGAGGGTTCGAGTCCCTCTCTTGCTACCACTTCATAGTCCAACAAAGTCCAATCCAATCCAACAAAACCCTGAAAACAAAGCCTTTAAAGCTACTTTTTAGTCTAAGATAGTCTAATAGGTTTTACTGTAATCTAATCCTTATTACTGTAATTTTGACTGTAATTATGGTTTTTTAAAGAATTTAACCATAAAATTACAGTAAAAAAAGGCTGGTATCCCTATGGCAAAGGTGGTTGCTCCTCTTACTGATACAGCGATAAAAGCACTAAAACCTGCTGACAAATGGCGAGCCGACGGAAACGGCTTATTGCTTGTGATTAAAAAAGACGGCACTAAGTGGTGGCGGTTTGATTATACTCGTCCTACTGGTGGTAGAAATTCACTTAGTTTTGGTATCTATCCAGTTGTATCACTTTTACAGGCAAGGCAGTTGCGATTTACAGCAAAAGAAAAAATATCACAAGGTATAGACCCAGGCGAAGATCGCAAGGAAGCCAAGCAAATAACAGTTGCGAATACAAATTCACTTGATAAAGTTTTTAATGAATGGTTTTACAGTAAAAAAGTTCAAGATAGAGCCTCCACAACAAATAAAAAAGATTTCGATAGATTTAAAAACGATTTATCACCTTGGCTTGGCAACAAACATATTAAAGACATTAAAAAATTAGACATCATCGAATGTTTGAGACGGCTTGACGACCGAACAGGTGGTGAAAGTGCCAGAAAACTAAAAAACCTATGTAGTCAAATTTGGCGGTATGCTGTCACTTTTGATATTGCTGAACATAATATAATAGCAGATATTGACTCCTCGGCAGTTCTCCAAAAAGCAATAAAAAAGAATTTTGCTCATATAACTGAACCGCAAGACTTCGCTGAACTTCTAAAAGCCATAGATAAATATAGAGGTGATTTTGTAACAGTATGTGCCCTCAAATTGGCTCCACTTGTAATTGTAAGACCTTTTAATATTCGCTCTATGAAATGGTCAGAAATTGACTTTGAAAAAGAAACTTGGACTATACCACCACAAAAAGGTGAAGACGGACGGAAACAAAGAGAAGGCAATCGTATGAAAATGAACAGTCCGCACATTGTGCCTCTAAGTCCGCAAGCAATAAAAATATTAAAAGATATTCAACCGCTAACAGGACATACACCAAATGTATTTTTCAAAGCAACTTCTGCCGAAAAAGTATTAGGTGGCGACACACTAAGTAAGGCACTTCGTTCAATGGGCTATCAAGACAAACAAACCGCACACGGTTTTCGTCATACTGCTGATACATTACTAAATGAGGCTGTAAACAAAGACGGCTCAAAGAAATTTGACGAGGCATTTGTGGCTTCCGTGCTGGCTCACACTAATGGTCGGGATATAAACAAAACGGAAAGTATTTACAATAAAGCAAAGTATCTGCCACAAAGAAAAGAACTTATGAACTGGTGGTCAAACTACCTCGACGAGCTAAAAAGCAAAAAATTCTAATTCATTCTTAAAATATTTATAGATATTATAAATCCGTTGTTTTTGATTGAGCAATCAATTAAAAATGTGTTCTTTCTATCGGTATCATTGTCGGGTGAAACCCAGTTATTTCAATTTTTTGAAATACTGCCTTATGTTTCATAGTATAAAAACATTATATAAATATTCAAGGAAAATACTATGAAAAAAGAATTATTAAGAGTTCAAGAAGTCGCCAATATGTTTAGTATAGGAAAAAGCACCGTTTGGCTGTGGGTGAAACAAAACAAGTTCCCTCAACCTCTCCACCTTTCTCCTCGTGTTAGTGTATGGAGACTTACTGAACTCAATAATTTTATTGCCTCTGCTGGTGAAATAGCGGCATAGGCACCCGCTTTTACAATCTCCCTCCTCTATTCTTTTTCCCTTTTTCAGCCTCATAATCTTTGTTTTTTATGTTTTGACCTCCTAGGAATTCGTCCATCTGCTTTTGCTGTTCCTCGTCAATTAGTCCACTATCTTTTTTGGTTGAATATTGTGTGAGTCCCAATAATTTTGCTTTTAAGCCAATAATTTCTTCGTCTTTTGTAAGTTCTATTGATTTTTTTTCTCTTTCCAGTTGAACGATTTTTTCGTTTAATATTTTATTGTTTGCTAACAATCTATCTTTTTCTATTTCAAGGTTTGTAATAACTTCCATTTGTAATTGGTGGCTCTCTTGACAATCTCCAAATATCAGCTTCATTAGCCAGCCTCTTTTTTTCTGTTGTGTTGTCATGGTTATATGCTCCTACTTAGTGATTTAGATTTTTTTGCCTCTTGTGGTTCTTGCTGATGTAATTGCTGAACAGATGGTTTTTGGCTCAACTGTTCTTTTTCCTTTGGAATTGAAATACGCTTAACCCTCTCTTGTATCAGTTCGCTTTTATAGTGTTCGGCTTCTTCTGTGATAGATTTGATTTTGTCAAATTGTCTGCTGATTTGGTTTTGCTGGTCTGCGGTTTGTTGTTTTAGTTGTATGTTCTCACTTTCCATTTGGTTAATCTGTTCAGTCATAAAGAATTTCCTTATGGCATCACTTGTTGATTGTAGAATATTTATAAACTGCTCTTTTAGTCTGTTGTGCCATTTTTGAAGTTCTTGGGCTTTGTGCTGTTCTGCTATTTTTATAGATTGTTTATATTGTCTATGTGTTAGGTGTTCAGCATTTGTAAGTTCTTTACTTTGACCTCTTCGCATATTTAGAATGTTGGCGGTGTCGGTTTGTAGTTCTTTCATAACTTTTTTATTGTTGAACATTTGCCTTTGTAGCGACTTGCCTTGTTCGTCTAGGGTAAAAAATACTATATGAGCATGAGTGTTTATAATCTTTTCATTGGTTACTTTGTCAATATGTCCTTCGTCTCTATGAATTGATATTTGAACAGGTCTGTAACCAGTTCTGCTTTCGACGCTATTTGCGACTTCTTGAATATCTGCTAATGTATGTCTATCTTCTATAACAACTATTGCTTCTACGAGATAATTTTTGGCTTGAAATTTCTGTTTGGTTCTTGATTGATAATTTGATACTGCCTCACTATATAGTTCTTTGACATAGTAAAAACTCTCTTCTGCTGATTTGTTATATTCATTATTTTTGTCATCACTGATTACATAGCTTGGGACTTTTGTTCTATCATTATGTAAAAAAGCAAAGTGTGTTGCTTTTTGAAAATGAATACAGGTTGATTTTTCTGACATAGTCATTATTTACTCCAAGTATATATTTATGGACAATCACCAAGACTGACACTATAAAAAGCTGCTCGGTGAAGATATTTGTTTGATTTTCAATGGATTGAATGAATGATGATATTTAGTTAAAGAGAATATGTATTTTTGAAAATCACTAGTAGATTACAATAATCTGTGGGAAAAATCCTGACTATTTCAATAAATAATCAAAAAATATTTTTGGTAGGTAATATTTTAGAATTTATACTTTCTTGTTTGCCTTTTTGCTTAGCCTCGACTTTTATGGCAATAAAAGTGAGGAACCAACCGCAAGGGCGGTAGTGATATGTGCTTTTGTCTTTTGACTTGTTTTGAACTTAGATAAATTCATGTGGTACCTCTCGCTTTAAAGCTTCAATATCTTCCTTGTATCTTTCTTTTTTTGTAATCTTATTAATAATAGCTTGTGCTTTTTCCCATAGAACATTATCACCTGTTTTATTCGCCTCTTCCCTTAAATTCATCATCTCTTGGATATGAGAAGTATTATACTCACATAGCATATGAAAGCCTCCTGCTTTTTAGTTTTTAGCTTAGCAACACATTCACCCTTTATGGGTGATTAATGTGTATAAGTGCCTAATGATTTTGAATTTCGTACTTGATTGCCCAATTTGGTTTATATGTATTATCCAAAATAACATAGCTATCAATATTATTCTTGTAGATACTTACTTTTCCTAAATTCCACGAATACTGACCATTTATTTTATATGTTTTTGGTTTCCCAAAATTCTCTTGTAATTTATTTTGTAAAAAATCTGGTTGAAATTTTTTCTTATAAAACATAAACATAATTTGACATATTTTTTTGTCTTTTAAGTCATCATCAAAATAGTATGTAATTCTGAAAATGCTATGTTCATTTTCAACACTACAAAAACCTGGATCATTATTTACTTTAATATTTTCTTTTTTATATACAGAATACAACTTATCAATGCTGTCTCCAATTCTTATTTCCCCCAATCCAACTGGATAAGGGTCATTTGATTTAAACATATTTATATTTTGAGCCTCCTCAAGTTGTAGCCTTGTTTTGTCTAACTCTTTTTGTATGTTTATCTTTTCTTTAATAGCTCTCTCAGCAATTTCTTTGTACTTTGGCATTTCATCAATTTGATTTTGTAAATGCGCTGTCATGGTTGGTATTACTATGCTAACCACAATCGTTATACATATACCTATCGTACCTGCTACTGCCAAGGCAGCAATGTATAAAGGGTGATTTTTCCATTCTAAATTTATTTTGTCATTGTCCAAAAATTACCTCCACGCTAAGTATCGTATATTGCGAAGAATTGTATTTATTTTTTAATTAGAACTTTATCTTAATATTTTGCCTTACGTAGCACATACTAATAACCAAAAAGAAATAGAATTTTCGGGTTTTTAATTTTTTTACCCTTTCTCTTCTTCTTTTATCTCCTAGATTACTAATCAATACCCTGTTGTTTTGTTTCGTTTGGTGTGTGGTTTATCAACTAAGCATAAGTATTGTTTTTCAGAACACACCACAACATAGTTAAAAATAGAATTAATATTTTTATTAATTTAAAAAAACATATACCCTATATATTACTACTACTATCTAATATACTAAATATAGTTATATAGTATATATCTATAAGACTACTTATAGCGATACATCTATATATTCCTCATAAAAAAGTTTAGCTAGCCTTTAGGGGGCAACAGGGGTTTTTGTGTTCGCCCCACTTGTTCGCCCCAAAAATCACTTCAAAAAGATTTTCAAATTCTTCTATAAAAAACAGGATTTTTCTCAGAAAATAGTTTATTATGGTTTTTGAATGAAGAGAATATTTATCAAAAAAGGAAATGGTTATGTATTTGGGCTTTTGGGTTAAAGATATAGATTTGTTAAAACTGCCAACTCCAAACTTTATCAAAAGATACGAAAGTGGTTGTAGGTGTATATGGCATATTGAAGATTATGAATTTACAAGAAAAGGTGCTAATAGTAAGACAATAAAATATTTAGATGACATTGTGCTTTATGCTATTCTTGCTCATAAGGGCAATATTGTTGAAAGGTTTGTTCCGACAAGAAAAGATACTGAGCAGTATGAGCGGCTAAGTGACAAAATCTACAATCTAAAAGATTTGGACTTTGTAAGCAAAGAATTCAAAATGCGAATAAATAGAGCAAGAAGAAGTGTTGATAAAGTATCACATACAAGAGCTAAAGATCAAAAGTTAATCTCTAAACCAACAGAGGTGATTGTTGAAATGTGTTTTTATTACTGCTATGCTTTTGCTAGACTGAACATTATTTGTGAAAGTAACTTTTTCTATGTTATGCGAGAACTCTATTTTAGAGTTCATAACAAAAGAGCACCACGAAATCTTGAAGTTCAACAATACTTTGTTGGAATACTTATCAAGAGAGCCAATGAATATAAATTGGCACGAAACCAAAAAGAAGCAAATAGAATGAAAACCAAGCGGGGTAAAATCAAAGAGGCGGTGGAGCTGGAAATTGAAAACGAAAGGTTACTGGTTGAAATGTTTGGGTAAATAATTTCTTTATAAAAAGAAAAAAAAGATTTTTTTGTGTATAATCCTCGACCTAATTTTTATTAGGCAAAACCATAAAAAATGGTGTAGTGAGCAGGGTCTTGTGTTACTGTAATTTTTACTGTAATCACATTTTACGAACTGGCTTGAAGTTCTATTTTATAGAGTTTTAATCGTGTTTGTATTAGTCCCTCTCTTCTACCACTTAAAAGAAAAATAATCCAAAAGGACAACACAATGTTGGAAGGCATCATTAGAGAGAGTATCGACAAAAAAGCTACAAAAAGCTTAAGAAGAGATGGTTATCTAATCGCTAATATCTACGGTAGAGGCATAGAGAACATAAATGCGGCATTCAAAAAAAATGAATTTATCAAATTTGTAAAAAATAAATCGTCACTAAAATTTCAAGTGAAACTTGGTGCTAATACTCACGAAGTAATCATCCAAGACTACCAAAAAGATCCAGTAACTAGCGACCTTCTTCATGTTGACCTTAGAATACTTGTAAAAGGTGATAAATCAACTTTCATGGTTCCTGTAAAAACAGTAGGAACTCCTGTAGGTCTAAAAAACAAAGGTGTCATGATTTATAGCAAAAGAAGAATCAAAGTCGAGTGCGATGCTTCTGTATTGCCAGATGCATTTACACTAGATGTGTCAAAACTTGATGTAGGCAACAGCATTCTTGTTAGAGATATAGTAGCTCCAGAAGGTGTTGCAATCAGACAACAAATGGCTGACGCCGTCGTCGGTGTTATCAAAGCTAAATAACCCCAAATGAGTCTTATCGTCGGACTGGGTAATCCCGGCGCTAAGTACTCCAAAAATCGTCATAACGCAGGTTTTATGGCGATTGACTTTCTCCTAAACGAACTAAAACCTCACGACATCACCAAAAAAGAGTTCAAGGGTGAGCTTTATCGTCACGGCTCTATCTATTTTCTAAAACCTCATACATTTATGAATCTATCAGGCGAGAGCGTACAAGCTGTCAAAAACTACTTTAAAATCGAAAATGTTATAGTCATCCACGATGAAATCGAGCTAGCAATCGGTGCGCTTAGATTTAAATTCGCTGGTGGTCACGCTGGGCACAATGGACTAAAGTCAATCGACTCACATATTGGCGCAGACTATCACCGAGTCAGAATAGGTATTGGCAAACCAATACACAAAAGCGAAGTAGCCGATTATTGTTTGGATGACTTCAGGAGTGGCGAGCTTGAAAATATGAAAATATCTTTTGAAAACGCCTGCAATGGAGCATTGGAACTAGCAAAAGGGACTGAACTAGCAAAAGTCAGCTCAAGCTACACTATAAATATAAAATAAGAGAAGAGATGGCAAAAAGATATTTATCTTGGCTTTATATCAAGCACTTTGTGATTATTTTGGTCATTTTGGAACTGTTTTTCCTATTGATAGATTTTTTGCAGAACCAAAAAGAGATGCCAGACGCAATGAATCTCGTTGTTTTATACCTATACTTCCAGAGCATAGGCGCTCTCAAAATCACGCTCCCACTATCGTTAGTATTTGGTGCGCTTTCACTTTTTATCCATCTTATCAGGACAAATGAAATTATTGCCCTGCTCTCCTTTGGCTTTTCAAAACAAAAAATCATACAACCAATCGTGATTATCGCTTTTGCCATAGCAAGCATATTTATTTTTGTCAACTCTACAAAAATTGGCTATTTCTACGAAAACGGTCAAGCTCTACTCAAAAATCGAGACCACTCAGCTGCAACAGAAAATCTATTTTTCAAGTTTAATGACAACTATATATATATCCAAAAACTCAATCCACTTACCCAAGAAGCGACAAATATCAAGCTATTTCATATCAAAAATGGCTTGGTAGATGCTGTCACATATTCATCTGCCGCCAAATACACTGGTGATTCTTGGCATCTTAGCAAGGCAAAAATTATCATTATCCCGACAGGTATGAAAATCAGTAACGATGCGCTAGTTGTGAGCGAGAGAGAGTCAGTTGTCACACTTGATGGCTTCAAACCAAAAGTTATGGACGGCATACTAAACACAAATGCAGCACTAAACATCTCTGACATGATAGACGCTCTATTTGTCCTCAACAACCAAGACATGGACATAGAGAGGATTAGACAGCTATTATTCTCAACAATATTAACTCCTCTTTTGGCACCTATCGCTATCGTCATAATGTTTGCATATACACCAATAAGTGCCAGATTTTTTGATGTTACCACCTTTTCATCTATTTCGATATTTTCTATACTTGCAGGATTTGGCGTCATCAATGCATTATCGAGGGCTAAATTCAGCAATATAAACCTCAGTTTTGTACTAATTCTGATTGCAGTCGTACTATCTGGAATCTCTTACAACATCTATCGCAAGCGATTACACTAGTGCAAAAGTTTTTGCAAAAATTATCTTATATCTTTTTTATGTTTTGGGTGATTTCTGTTATCTCATTTTTGATGGTACATATGGCACCAAACAGCTTTCTAGCCTCTGGCGAGCTAAATCCAAACATCACACAAGAAGCACTGGACAATCTCAAAAGGATTTATGGGCTAGACAAATCCCTCTTTGAGCAATATATTTCATGGACTCGCTCTATTGTTTCACTTGATTTTGGAATATCGTTTTCTAGTGGCAAAAGTGTCAAAGACGAGATACTCACGAGGCTTCCTGTCACACTACTGATAAATTTGATTTCAATGTTCTTGATTTTTGCTTTATCCCTATGGATTGGCATCAAAACAGCCGTGCAACATTCGAGCAGGTTTGATACGGCTACCAAAAACCTCTCAGCTCTCTCGTTTGCTATGCCGTCATTTTATCTAGCCATCTTGCTTATTGGACTATTTTCGATTTTACTCGGGTGGTTACCTATATCTGGACTGCATTCAGTAGACACAAAAACAGCATCTAGCTTTGTTTATTACACAGATTATGCCAAGCACCTAATCCTCCCACTCAGCGTTATCGTTCTGACAAGCCTTGGCTCCACTATTCTATATATCAGATCACTTACGATGGAAATACTCAAGTCTGACTATATCTTCTTCGCCAAAGCTAGGGGTGCAGATAGCAAAAAACTCATTTTTGGATATATTTTGCCAAATCTCTCGCCTCCGCTCATCACTATGCTAGGCATGAGTCTGCCTGGAATCATCGGTGGTAGTGTGCTTATCGAGAGTATTTTTGCCATCAATGGTATGGGGTTGCTATTTTTTCAAGCAGCTATGAGTAGGGATTATCCTGTGATTCTAGGCATTACCATGACTGGAGCATTTTTGACGCTTCTAGGAAATGCTCTTGCAGACTTGGTGCTACTAAAAGTTAATCCGTTCATGAAAGATTAAAAAGCAGAAAATAGGTGAGAGCCGATTTGATTCGACTCTCAGTTAGAAGGCTATAGTTTACCAGCGTTTTCAGCTAGATACTCAGCAACACCAGCGGTATTTGGCTTCATACCTTTGTCACCTTTGTTCCAGCCAGCTGGACATACTTCGCCATACTCATTTGTAAATAGCATCGCATCTACTACTCTTAGCATTTCGTCGATATTTCTACCTAGTGGAAGGTCATTGATGACTGCGTGTCTCACTGTGCCGTCTTTGTCAAGTAGGAATGAGCCACGAAGAGCAATTCCAGCGCCCAAAAGCACACCAAAGTTTGTACAGATAGATTTATCAAGGTCAGCAACTAGTGGATAACCTACTTTGCCGATACCACCATTGTTGACAGGAGTGTTTTTCCAAGCAAGATGAGTGAAATGTGAATCAACAGAAACACCTATGACATTGATACCTTTGTCATGAAAATCTTTTAGTCTATGGTCAAAAGCAATTAGTTCTGACGGACAAACAAAAGTAAAGTCAAGTGGATAGAAAAATACAACAGCACCCTTTGCGCCGATATTTTTGTATAGATTGAAGTCACTTACGATTGAATTGTCACCAAGTACCGCATTCGCAGTAAAATCAGGTGCTTTTTTTGTTACAAGTGTACACATGAATTTTTCCTTTTTAATAATATTTTTTACAGACGACGAATGTTACTATGCCCAAAATTAAAAAGCAATAAAAAAAGGACAATTTTTATCTTCTTTTATATTTTTATGGATGGGTGGCTAAAATAACGCAAATCTTAACAAAGGAAAACAGTGTCAAAGAATATTCTTTTTACATCAGAATCGGTTTCAGAAGGTCATCCGGACAAAATGGCTGACCAAATCAGTGATGCAATTCTCGATTACATCATAGCTCGCGACCCAAAATCAAGAGTAGCGTGCGAGACTTTAGTATCAAATGGTTTTTGCGTTGTAGCCGGTGAGCTCAAAACTAGCGTATATGTACCAATGCAAGAAGTTGTCAGAGAAGTAGTCAAAGAAATAGGCTATACAGACGCTGATTATGGTTTTGACTATAAAAGCTGTGCGGTTCTCAACGGTATCGGTGAGCAATCAGCAGACATCAATCAAGGTGTCGATAGAGCTGATGGTGAAATTGGAGCTGGAGATCAGGGCTTGATGTTTGGTTATGCATGCAGAGAGACTCCGACACTTATGCCACTACCAATATATCTATCTCATAGACTAACTGAAGCACTAGCGAAGACAAGAAAAGACGGAACAATCCCATACCTAAGACCAGATGCAAAATCACAAGTGTCTGTTAGATATATTGATGGTGTACCTACTCAAGTAGAAACAATCGTCATCTCAACACAACACCACCCAGAAGTTGCACAAGAGCAAATCATCAATGATGTTGTAAAAGAAATCATAGAAAAAAATATCCCAGCAGAGCTTAGAGCTGACAGCATCAGATATTTTGTAAACCCAACAGGTAGATTTGTTGTTGGCGGTCCTCAAGGTGATGCAGGTCTGACAGGTAGAAAAATCATAGTTGATACATATGGTGGTTCTTGCCCACATGGTGGCGGTGCATTCAGCGGAAAAGACCCCACAAAAGTCGACAGAAGCGGTGCTTACATAGCTAGATATGTGGCAAAAAACCTTGTAGCAAGTGGTATTTGCGACAAAGCAACTGTTCAAATAGCATACGCGATAGGTGTTGTCGAGCCAGTTTCACTTATGGTTGAGACACATGGAACATGCAAAGTTGACGAGAGCAGACTAGAGGAGTGTGTTAGGGCGGTGTTTAGACTGACTCCAAAAGGTATCATCGACAGTCTTGACCTTCTCAGACCAATATACAGAAAAACAGCAGCATACGGACATTTTGGTAGAGAGCTACCAGAATTCAGTTGGGAAAAAACCGACAAAGCCAGCGAAATTAGAAGCTTTTTTAGCTTCTAATTAGCTTTTTTAACCACTATTTTATTTTAGTTTGGTTATATTTTTCGTCCATTAAAAAAAGTAAAATTCAGGAGTAAAAAATGGCAGTAAAAATTACAGATACTTGTATCAACTGTGGCGCGTGTATTGATGAGTGTCCTACAGAGGCAATCGTTGACGATGATAGCAACCCAACTGGTGAGTCAATTCACTATGTACACGCTGACAAATGTGTTGAGTGTGTAGGTCACCACGACACACCTGCTTGTGCTTCTGCATGTCCGACTGAGGGTTGCATTGTTTGGGATGCTGGCAACACACACGGCAAACCTGCAGGCTCTTCTATAATATAAGCTTAAAGCAAAATAAAAGCTTATATCAGATACAATCTCGTCCTTAATTTTTAACTACATTTAGGGACGAGATATGCAAAGAACGCTTTCAATTATCAAGCCAGACGCCGTAAAAAAAGGTGTTATCGGCAAAATCATCGACAGATTTGAGTCAAATGGGCTCAGAGTTGCTGCTGCCAAAAAGATTTGGCTTTCAGAGTGTACAGCTGGGGATTTCTACGGCGAACACAGAGAGAGAGGCTTTTTCAAAGATCTAGTAGAATTTATGACAAGTGGTCCAGTAGTCGTAATGGTACTGGAAGGCGAAAACGCTGTTATGAAAAACAGAGATTTGATGGGTGCTACAAACCCAAAAGAAGCAGCTGCTGGTACCATCAGGGCTGATTTTGCCGAAAGTATCGATGCAAACTCGGTTGACGTAAGTGATACTGAAACAATTGCTGCTAGATAAATTTCATTTTTCTTTGCACAAACTGAAATACTTTAAGAAGCAAAAACAAGAGCTATCTGAAAAATGAAAATCGACATCACAAAACCAAACAAAGAAAAGGTTGAGCTCAAACACTCAATCAATCTTGAAGATGGAAGCGTCGAGTTTGTCGGTTTTTACAAAAAAGATGGGCAATTTTTACAGCTTGTGGGCGAATTAAAAGGTAGCGTAAAAGTTACTTGTGACATAACTGGCGAAGAGTTTTATGATTCACTTCATGAAGAGCTTTTTATCAAGTTTGTGTCAGGAGTCTACAATGGATTTGATGAGAAGTACGATATTATCGAGGTTCAAAACGATATTATCGACTTTGATTCTTTTATTATAGACGAAGTAGAGGCTTTTAAGTTGGATTTTCACAGAAAAAACAACGATGAAAATGGCTTTACGCCAAAAGAAATTTAAAAAAGGAGTATAAAATGGCAGTTCCTAAGAGAAGAGTCAGCCACACTAGAGCGGCAAAGAGAAGAACTCACTACAAAATAACAATTCAGTTGCCTGTAAAATGTGAAGATGGTTCTTATAGACTACCACATAGAGCAAGCCCAACTACTGGCGCAACAAAGTAACATATGAAAAGGGTAGTAATTGATGCAATGGGCGGTGATTTCGGTCCTGCTCCTATTATCGCTGGCACAGTAGAAGCTCTCAAGGTCAAAAACTTTGAAGCGATACTTGTCGGAGATGAAGAACAAATCAAGCAGTTACTACCCTCCAATCTACACTCAAAAGTCAAAATCGTCCACTGCACAGATGTTATTTCTATGCATGACCACGCTACTGACGCACTCAAGAAAAAAGACTCCACCATATATGTAGCGACCGAGCTTGTCAAAAACGGTGAAGCAGATGCGCTAGTATCAGCAGGGCACAGCGGTGCAACAATGAGCCTAGCTACTCTCAGAGTCGGCAGGATAAACGGCGTCGCAAGACCCGCAATAGCTACTTTTATGCCTACAGTTGAGGGCAAAAAGACTCTTGTGCTTGATGTTGGTGCAAATGTTGACTGCAAGGCTGAGCATCTATTTCAGTTTGGTATTTTGGGACTCGCTTATGCAAACGAGCTAATGGGCATAAAAAAAGTCAAAGTCGGCATACTGGCAAATGGCGAAGAAGAGACAAAAGGTAGCGAAGTAACAAAAGAAGCTTCAAAAATGTTGACTGTTATGCCTGAATTTATGGGCAATGTCGAAGGCAACAATATTTTTGACGGTTCTGTAAATGTCGTAGTATGCGATGGCTTCATCGGCAATATCGTCCTCAAGACGAGTGAAGGTGTGGCTGATACGATAGGCAAATTTATGAAAAACCACATCAAAGGCTCTCCATTTGCATCGTTTGGTGCAGTATTTATGAGAAAAGTATTCTCAAAACTCAAACAACAAATAGACTATGCAGAGTACGGCGGCGCGCCACTCCTAGGTGTCAAAGGTGCAGTTGTAATAGCTCACGGCAAAAGCAATGCAAAAGCTATCAAAAACGCCATATTCCAAGGTCTAGCATTTGCTGACTCAAATGTAAACACAAAAATCGAAGAAACAATCAAGGCTTATTCCTAATGTACGCTTCTATCCGTTCGATTGGTGCGTATGTACCTGCAAGAAAACTCACCAACCAAGACTTCGAAAAAATGGTCGACACTACAGACGAATGGATACTAAAGCGAACTGGCATATCCGTCAGACACATAGCTGATTCGTCAGAAGCGACGAGCGACCTTGCTGTCAATGCTTCTCGGATAGCTATTGAGAGAGCTGGGCTGCAGCCATCTGATGTTGATATGATTGTCTGTGCTACTATCACACCTGATTACTTTTGTATGCCTTCTACTGCTTGTATCATAGCTGACAAGCTGGGAATCAAAAATGTACCTGCTTTTGATATTTCAGCTGCTTGTAGTGGGTTTATATATGCTATATCTATCGCTAGGGGCTTCATACTCTCAGGAATGAAAAAAAACATCCTAGTCATCGGTGCAGAGACGCTTAGCAGGATAGTTGATTATGAGGATAGGACGACTTGCGTCTTGTTTGGCGATGGTGCTGGCGCAGCTATTATCTCAGCTACAGAGGACAAAGAGCTAGCCATACTAGATGCCAACATATCCTCAGATGGTGAGTTCCAAGAGTTCTTGATGACTCCGTCCCCTGGTAGCAAACACCCTTGCTCAGTAGAAAACATCGAAAACCGTATGCACTATATGAAGATGAAGGGCAATGAAACATTCAAAGTCGCAGTTCGTACTCTGACAAACGATGTCGTAGAGCTACTAGACAAAAACGGCATAACAAAAGAGCAAATCAAGCACTTCATACCACACCAAGCCAACCACCGTATCATCGCGGCTGTAGGTGACGCCATAGGACTCAGCCCTGAGCAAGTAGTCCTCACAGTGGCAAAATACGGCAACACTTCTGCTGCATCTATCCCGATGGCTATGAATGACATCTACGAATCAGGTAGACTACAAAAAGGTGACTTGATACTACTAGATGCATTTGGTGGTGGACTCACTTGGGGAAGCGCATTAGCTAGGTTCGGCGGCAACTAGCCCGTTGCTCCTGCGAGCCACTCCTTAAATCTTTTTTTGACATAATCCCATTTCCACATCTTGTGGGGCATTAGCTCAGCTGGGAGAGCGCGACGCTGGCAGCGTCGAGGTCAGCGGTTCGATCCCGCTATGCTCCACCAATCACACTATTATGCTATCTCATTTCATAAATACCGACACTTTTTTCTACTATTATCGCCACGCAGCATATATAGCATACAGCTCTCTTTTACCATAGAATCTACACTAAATGCGAAAAACTTTACAAAAAGTTAACAAACAGTGATTGATTTAAGTCAATATTAATATTGACTAGTCTAAAATGGTCATCGCGTTCAAAGCGTACGCTAAAAACATGTGGTAGGTAGCCGATCTAGTAAGGTACCCCCCACAAAAATCCAACCTTCTCAAGGAGAGTTCATGAAGTTTACAAAATTGTCTCTAGCAGCACTAGCTGCAATGGCTTTCGCAGGTTCAGCATTTGCTGTAGAAAATGTAAAAGTTGATGGTCAAATCAAACTTTGGTATCAAACAGCTGATGTTTCTGGTACTGCTCAACCAAAAATGTTTGAAAAAGCAGCTTCTGTTGGTGACCTAGGCTTCAATGTTGGCGCTGCTGGTGACCTTACAAAAAATGTAGGCTTTGGTTTTAAATTTGCTGGTCTTACATCAATGGGTCTTGAGAACAACCTTGTTGGTAATGTACAATCTGGTAATGCAAATGCTACTACTGCAACTGGTTCTGACGCTAATCCATACTGGTTGTCAGAAGCATACTTCACATACAAAGCTGGTAAGTCAGTAGTAAAAATGGGTAGACAAGCTCTTCCACAATCAATCTCTCCTCTAGCATACTCTGAGAGCTGGGGCGCTTTCGAAAACACTTTCGAAGCAGCTGCAGTAATCAATAGCGACATTCCTAACACTACACTTGTTGGTGCATATGTTTCAAGAGGTAATGGTCAATATTATTCTCAAGTTGTAGGTGGCGGTATCAGCCAAAATCCAATGACTTTTGAATCATATATATTGGGTCATGGCGCTGCTGGTCTGGGTAACCTAGGCGGAACTGACCATGGCTCTGGCGCATATATGATAGCTGCTATTAACAGTTCAGTTCCAGGTCTTACTCTTGCTGGTAACTACTATGATGTAGCTGATGTTGCTAATGCATATTGGTTGAGCGCATCTTACGATGCAAAAGTAGCAAAACTAGACCTAATCTATGCTGGTGTTACAACTGAAGGTGCTGCAAAAAGCATTTACCACGCAACAACTGGTGACGATACTACAAATGCTTTTGCAGCAAAAGTATCTGGTAATGTTGCTGGCGTAAGTCTAGGTGCTTCATACTCAAATGTATCAGCTGGTACACTTGGTATGGGCAATACTGCAACACTTTCTAAAGATACTGCTGTTAATACTGCTATAAGTGCTGTTACAACTAATACGGCTCTTCCAACTGCTGGTGTAGGTGGCTCACATACAGGTGCTGCAGCTGGTTATGACGATACAACTGGTTACAAAATTGAAGCTGGTTATAGTGTAGCTGGTGTCAATCTTGGCGCATACTACAACAACATCGAAGTTGGTAAAAAATCTGCTCAAGCTGCAATTGCTGCTACTACTAACACAATGGGTCTAGTAGGTGGTAAAAAAGCGACTCTTTCTTCTTACGCGCTAACTGCTGGTACAAAAATTGATGACCTAAACCTTGCTGTTGCTTATGTTTCTGAAAGCAATGACAAAAACAAATCAGGTATAGCTGATGAAAACATCCTTAGAGTTGTTGCAAGCATCAATTTCTAATTTCTCATAGAATCCTCACTTCACAGTGAGATTTCTAGCCGAGTGAGGTTCCGCCTCCTCGGCTTTTTTTATGCCCAATTCCGTCATTCCCGCGCAGGCGGGAATCCACTGCCTTCATACCCCCACTCCACACTCCGCACCCTTTGACTTTCAAACTGTTTCTCTGATATAATAGTCGTATGAGTAAATTAGACATGAAAAAAGCTGAGATTGATTGGCTTGGTAAACTTTTTAATATTTTGATGGTGACTGATTTCGCGTTAATCGGTTGGTTAGCACTAAACTACAATACTGCAAATACAATCTTGCAGATTGCCTGCTCTGTAGCAATAGTTATTTTGGCAATGTGTGTCTATATTATCAATCACAAAGCAATGAAGAAAATAAAAGAATTGGAGAATTTATAGATGAGCCCTATCGTTGTAGCAGTGTTATTATTATTTGTTGTTGGTGTTCTTGTTTATAGCACTTGGGAAGCTATACATCTAAGTAAAAACTGATGATTTAAAGGATTTGTAATGATTGATATTTTAGCAGTATGTATTTGTGCAATTGCACTTGGTATTCTTGCTTGGGTGGCTAGAGGTGATACTATTGGATGGACAAAAAAACAGTGTAGTTTGCAAGCATCAATTTCTAATTTCTCCTGAAATCCCGTCATTCCGTGCTTCCGTGTCGTCATTCCCAGCTTGACTGGGAATCTACTGCCTTCATACCCACTCCACACCCTTTGACTTTCAAACTACAAATTTGATACAATATTCAAAAAGATATGGAGGCTTGCTATGACTTACAATTTGCCAATAGATACATTTACAGCATTAGAGTCAGCCTTTGGTGATAGAGACAAAGCAGAAAAGGTAGCCAAATCAATAGAAAGTGCTATAAGATTATTGCAGTCGAGCACAAATGAGAGTATGGAAGAAAAATCAAAAGAGTTGGCTACCAAATCTGATTTACAAGTTGCCCTTGCCGAGACAAAAGCTGATTTATTAAAATGGATGTTCATATTTTGGGCTGGACAAGTTGTTGCAGTTGTAGCTATTTTGAAATCGTTTATTCACTAATCATCAATACAAAACTTAGCCGAGTGAGGTTCGCCTCCTCGGCTTTTTTTATGCTACTTTGAACATTTGCTGAGTTCAATTACTAAGAGTGAGTATCTAGCAGTTTAATCCATATTCTCATTTGTATGATAGACTGTGTAAGTAATAAAAGAAGTTAAATGGTGCGGTCAGAGAGACTCGAACTCTCACACCCGGAAGCACCACCCCCTCAAGATGGCGTGTCTACCAATTCCACCATGACCGCATAAAAAAAAGAAAGCCCGCCACAAAAGCGGACTTGTAAGAGGAATTCCTGATTAACCTAGGAAAGGGTTCGCATAAAGCGCGATAAGAGCGATAACAAGTGTATAGATAACTTGAGCTTCGATCATCGCAAGTGCGATAAACATCGTAGTCATAAGTTTGCCACCCATACCTGGGTTTCTTGCAGTTCCTGCGATAGTAGCTGCTGCTGCATTACCCATACCGATAGCACCACCAAGTGCTGCGATACCAAGACCAACGCCTGCTGCGATAACAGATGCTGCTTTTAGAGTTTGGTTTGCAACCTCACCATCAGCTGCAAAAGCAAATCCTGCAAAAGCAAGAAGAAGTAAAAGAACTTTTTTCATGAATGTCTCCTAAAAATATTTTCAAAAACCTTGTCGGCTTGCGTATCCCTACTGAGTGCTTTTGAGAGCTGGATTATAAACAAACAGGGCTTAAAAAAATGCTGCGTTTGCGAGCTCCAGCCTGCCTTTTGCGGTAGAGAGCACCTTGACTTCTAGCTCATCACCTTCTTTGAAATGGTCTTTTACATTTGCTACTCTCTCTTTTGCTACTTTTGAGATATGCATAAGCCCCTCTTGACCATCTGGAAGCTCTACAAATGCACCAAAATCCATGATTTTTTTGACTGTGCCTTTGAGTACTGTACCGTCTTCATATTTGACAAAATCTCGCTTCTCATGGTGTCCGCCACCTCTACCGCCTCGTCCGCCCGTGCTAGAGTTGACGATATTCATAATATGCTCTTTGGCGCCTGTGACTTTTGTTTTGTCTCTGCCTGTGACTTTTACTTTGCCTTTTTCTCTATCAAGGTCGATAGCTACTTCGAACTTCTCGATAATCTCTCTGATAGTTTTGCCAGCTTGACCTATCACCTCGACGATTTTGCTCGCGTCTATGTGGAACACTTCGCTGGATGGCAGCACAGAGTCATTGACAACTATCGCTGCATCTGCCTTGTCCATTAGTCCCAGTATATGCTCCCTGCCCTCTTTTGCCTGATATAGTGCATTTTTGAGTAGTTCAAAATCCAGACCACCCAGTTTGATGTCCATCTGCATAGCTGTCACACCGTCGCTCGTGCCTGCCACTTTGAAGTCCATGTCGCCATCAAAATCCTCAAGTCCGATGATGTCGCTGAGAATCACATACTCGTCGCCCTCTTTGATAAGACCCATAGCCACACCAGCAACAAGCTTGGTCAGTGGCACACCTGCAGCCTTGAGTGACAATGCACCACCACAAAATGTAGACATAGAAGATGAACCATTTCAATCAACTATCTCAGAGACAAATCTGATAGTATGTTCGAAGACAATTGCGATAAGAGCCTCTATGGCTCTCTTGGCTAGATTGCCATGCCCTAGCTCTCTTCTGCCTGGTGCGCCCATCCTACTAGTCTCACCAACTGAGAATCCTGGGAAATTGTAGTGCAGCATGAACTTCTCAGCCTTCGCACCACCACCATTTAATAGGTCATAGTTTTGTCTATCGTTGTCACTTCCTAGTGTAGCGACAGCCAGCGCTTGTGTCTGACCCCTAGTAAACAAGCAAGAACCATGAGCGCAAGGCAGGATATTTGTCTCGATGTCAATAGGTCGTATGTCCCTTAGCCCTCTGCCATCTGGTCGTCTCTTGGTGTCGAGCACTTGTCGTCTAAGTATCGCTCTTTTGATTTTTTCCGCTGTGAACTCTACTAACTCGTCACTGTAGCCTTTTTCTCTCACAAACTCATCTGCCACAACTTCTGCTACGATGTCTTTGATAGCGTTGCTTCGCTCAGATTTGGATAGTTCGTTTATCGCATTGGCAATCTTTGTTGAGTAGTTTTGTTTGATATATGTTATCAGATCTGTATCTTCGATAATCGTTTTTAGCTTGAATTCGCGAGTAGGTTTTTTGATAGTTTTTAGAGCTTCGGTGAATTTCTCACTTGCTTCTTTGATAGATGCTGAGGCAAACTTGATAGCTTCGAGTAGTTCATCTTCACTAAGCTCATTGCTTTTGTGCTCAAGAATCACATCTGGAAGCATAGGCACATCGCCCATAGCCATCATAGGAGCAGATGCCACGACATCTGTTGAAGAGTTGCACTTCATCTCAATCATCAATATCTCTTCATCACTACCTGAGACGAACAAGTCAAGCGTACTGCGGCTCATCTCTTCTTGGCTAGGGTTGATGACCAAAGCTCCGTCCACCTTGCCAACTCTCACACCACAGATAAACTTCTCAACTGGCAAGTCAGAGACAAAAAGGGCAGCACTAGCTGCATTCAGCGCTAGCGTTTGGAGGTCTGACTCGCTATCTACGCTCAGAGTTGTCACTATGATTTGAGTTTCGTAACCATAACCTTTTGGGAATAGAGGTCTTAGGCTTCTGTCAACGATTCTACTTGTCAAGGTTTCGAATTCACTAGGCTTCGTCTCCCTTTTGATAAATCCGCCTGGGAACTTGCCTGCTGCATAGCTTTTTTCTATGTATTGAACTGTTAGTGGTAAAAAATCTATATCCTTTTGCTCTCGTTCACTAACAACTGTAGCCAGTAGTACATTTTTACCATCCCTGTACAGTACGCTTCCGTCTGCAAATTTGGCTACATGCCCACTCTCTACAACCACATCAAATCCATAACTCTTTATCTCAAGAATACTTTTCATTTTTTACCTTTAAATTATTTCACAAAACTCGCAGCTGGGCTGATTAGATATTTGAGATCATCATCCTCAAAAGTCACACCAACACCCGCATAAACACTCCTAGATTGAGAGTTAAGCGCATTATCCACACCACCAACAATGTCGATTTTTTTGTACATTCTATATCTCACACCAGCTTTTAGGTGCGGCTTGTCGCCTCTGACATCATTTACAGCATTGAAGTCATAAACATCAACTGAGGTTTTTAGCTTGTCATCCAACGCGTAGTGATCGATACCTATACCGCCAGTAGACTCCATGAGACCGCCACGGAATCGTAGATTGTCAAATCGTTTGCCCATTTGTGCCGAAATGTAGCTTTTGCCTTTTTCATTGCTTTGAGGCTCTATAGCATGCCCAGGATTGTTTGGGTCTTTCCTTGAATAATCTTTGCCTTCTGTGACAAAATCTATCAAATAGCTAGTGGTTGGAGTAGTGGAAAAGTCAATGCCAAAATACCCTTTTGTGTTGGCAGTTGATGGATAAGTCTCGGCACGCATTGACATCTCTAGCTTGCTTTTTGAGCCAATTGATACATATTTATCGACTTTTTTGAGTGTCTCTGAACCATTTGTAAAAAATGTGTCGACAGATTTGAGAGCACTATTTAGAGGCTTGTTGTTGTCTTTCATAACACCAGAAATATCGCTCTCCATCGCCGAAAATTTGTCCATAATGTCTGGAAGCTTAGCGTTTAGCGTTGCACCAGTCTTGCTGAACTCACCGCCTGCCTTTGATAGGTTCTGCGCCATAAGATTGAAATTGGCTATTGCAGACTGCATCTGAGCTCTTGTCTCTGGATTGAAAGTCGATCTAAGTTCTGAGACAAAGCCTTTTATCTCTACAGCTGCACTATTGATATTATCAGACATCTGCTCGATACCAGCTAGTCTCACCTCGCTACCTATAAATGCACCAGCTGCCAAAAATTCTGGGCTCTGCCCCTCTATCACTTCAACATATTTTTGACCAAGAAGAGATGACTGAACCATTGATACTTTTGCATCTTTTGTGACCTTTACTCCATCAAACAGCGTCATCTCCAATCTCGGCACTTGCCCATCTAGTATCATATCGCTGACAAATCCGACCTCAACACCAGCTATCTTAACCTTTGCATTTTTGTCAACCCCAGCCACGCTTG
>CAZNYV010000010.1:11394-26415 GCA_964577355.1 uncultured Campylobacteraceae bacterium | reverse complement strand
CTGGCATTACTGGCATTATGCACAATCGCATAGATTGGATCAAGCCATAAGATTTAAAAGCTACCGCTTAATTGTTATCAAAATAACTATCGACACCATCAGCCACACCTTTGGCTAACAGTGCTTTAAAAATCGGGCTATCGAATCTCTCGGCTTCGTCTGGATTGGTAATATAACCAATCTCCAGTAGTATCGCTGGCATTTGTGCGCCAACAAGCACCCAAAATGGTGCCTCACGAACTCCGCCGTCAACTGCTTGATTGAATTTAGAACGAACATTACCAAGCACAAAACGGTGAATATCAATAGCGAGCTTGTTGGAAGCTACTATTTTATCACGATTTAGCACATTCAAAAATGTTCCTCTGGATAGGTCATCCATCATATCCATATTTGCACCGTTCTCTTTTTCGGCAGCTCTTTTTGCCCTATCACTTCTAGCTGGAGATAAGAAAAAGGTCTCAACCCCCTTTGCCTTGCCAGGGTCAGAGTGCTTGAGATCAACTGCGTTGGCATGTATTGAAATGAACAGGTCTGCACCTTTTGAATTGGCAAACCTCGTCCTGTCTTGAAGCTCAACGAAATAATCAGCATCTCTCGTCAAAACAACCTCATAGCCCCTTTTTTCAAGTATGGCTTTTGTTATTATCGCCATATTGAGAACAATGTTTTTTTCCATTCTTGAGCTAACACCTATCGCACCAGAGTCTTTTCCACCATGACCTGGGTCTAGAACAATTAGCTTTTTACGCTCAAGGCGCTCTTTGCTCTTTATTGGCAACTTATCATCAATAGCCATGTTCGTGCTAGTGATGGCGCTACTGTTTTTTTCTAGCTCCAGATTTAGTTCATTCAGAATATTGCTAGACTCTTTTTTGGGGCTTTTGTCTTGTGTCTCATTTATCAAAGGTTTTTTTGAGGAGCTTGAAATGATAAACAGTTTACCATCCAGCTTGTAGTCGATTTTGTCTTTTTTATCCAGTAATAACACTACCCTAATGTGTTCCTTGTCAAACTGCGAAACTCTAATTTCTCGGCTAAGGTTTGAAATAGCGATGACCTCTGGCTTCATCACAAGCACCGCATTTATATCAAAAAACTGTCTAATGGTTGATTTATTAGCAGGGTTTTCAAGGGTGTTTTGTTTTATATCTGATTTGGATAGAGGTGAAGCAAACTCCAAAACAATAGAGTCGCTTCCTTTTTTGATGGAATTGAGTTTATTGGGGCTCGCGACCAGCTGGGTGAAAATCAGCAAGCACGCAAGAAGTAGTCTAAGAAACAGACTCACCCATCAGCTCTTTCATCAACTCAGCTACGCTGACGATTTTATCGGTTTTATAACCATTTGAGCCTGAAAAATATAATCCCGTATCGACATTTTCAAGTACTGCATCCGCCAGTCTATCGGCTATGCAATATCCTACCTCTTTTGCCTCTTCTCCGCTCTTGCAAGGGGCTATACAGTTGGAAATACACTTAACAACTGGTGCGGATTTGCTTTCGATTGACTTTTGCAAAGTTGTCCTAACACCTCTTGCTGGGTAACCAACTGGTGATTTCATCAAGACTATATCTTCTTCTTTTGCATTTATCAATATCTCTTTGAATCCTTGCGGTGCATCACATTCATAGGTACCAATAAACCTTGTCCCCATTTGCACTCCAGCGCAACCCATCTCCATAAACTTCATAATATCGGCATGATCCCATATGCCTCCAGCGGCAATAACTGGGATATTCCCCCATTTTTTGGCTTCTTCTATAACATCTGGAATCAGTACTTCCAGTTGATACTCAGGCTTATAGCAATCCTCAAAAGGAACACCTTGATGCCCGCCACTGAGAGGTCCTTCAACGATAACAGCATCAGGGAGTCTTTTGTATCGCTGTTCCCATCTTTTGTTGATAATTTTTAGCGCTTTTCCACTCGATACTATCGGAACAAGAGCAACATCTGGAAAGTCAGCTGTAAACTCTGGCATATTTGTGGGAAGTCCAGCGCCAGTAATAATAATATCAGCTCCAGCTTCGCACGAATCTCGCACAACCCTGCCATAATCGTTGATAGCGTACAACACATTACAAGCCAGCGGTGCGTCACCACAAATCTTTCTAGCGTTCGCAAAAATTTCTATGAGAGCACTTTTAGAGTAAAAGTTTTTCTCAGTATGTGGCCTATCAAACGAAAGGGCTGCATGCACTTTGTTGTTGTAATAACCCGTTCCAACAGAGCTAATTACGCCTAGTCCGCCCTCTTTTGATACGGCACCCGCAAGCTTGTCCCAGCTAATTCCAAGCCCCATTCCACCTTGAATGATTGGTTTTTTGATTAAATGTTTGCCTATTTTGATTGGAGAGAGTTTCATTGTATTTTCACTTTTGCATATTTTCTTTTTCCAACTTGTATCACAAATTCACCTGTCGTTAAGACAGCTTTTTCATCGCTGTGTTTATCTCCGTTAATCTTAACGCTTCCAGCCTGAATTGCTCTTCTAGCTTCAGAATTTGAATCAGTTAGTGCACTTTTTGTCATAACATCCAACAATCCTATACCTTGCGCATATTCAAACTCTGCCATGTCAGAAGGTAGCTCGTTTTTTGAAAACACATTATCAAACTCTGCTTTTGCCGCCACACCAGCATCATCGCCATGGTATCTAGCTGTTATTTCAAGCGCGAGGCTTTCTTTTACTTTTTTTGGATGTTTTTCGCCTGTTTTTACACTGTTTTTGAGCTCTTCGATTTCACCTAGCGTTTTGGAGCTAAGCAGCTCGTAATATTTCCACATAAGCTCATCAGATATGCTCAAAATCTTTGCATACATATCTTTTGGCGCTTCAGTAATCCCAATATAGTTACCTAGACTTTTGCTCATCTTTTGAACGCCATCAAGACCTTCAAGAAGAGGCATCATGAGGACAGCTTGCTCTTTGCCAACACTATATGCTCTTTGCAGGTGCCTACCCATCAAAAGATTAAATTTCTGGTCAGACCCACCTATCTCGACATCGCTTTTGAGAGCTACACTATCATATCCTTGCAAAAGAGGATATAAAAATTCATGTAGTGAAATATCAATATTTGCCGCGAATCGCTTAGTAAAATCATCTCTCTCAAGCATTCTGGCAACTGTTCGTTTTGCACTTAGCGTTATCATATCATACGCGCTCATCTTGCCGAGCCAGTCAGCGTTATAAACAACATCTGTTTTTGCAGGGTCAAGAACCTTAAATACTTGCTCTTTATAAGTCTCAGCAAACTTAGCAATATCTTCTCCCTCAAGTGGTTTTCTGGTCTCACTTTTGCCAGTTGGATCGCCTATCATAGCTGTGAAATCACCAATCAAAAACTGTATTCTCGCGCCATATTTCTGGAATGTTGCCAACTTGTTCAGCAAAACCGTGTGACCTAGATGAATATCCGCTGCAGTTGGGTCAAAACCTGCCTTTACACTATATTGTTCACCATTTTCATAAAATTTCTTTAGAAGTGCTGTTAGTCTCTCTTCGTCGATTATCTCAAACGAACCTCTTTTTATCTCTTTTAAGGCTGATTCAATCATTAGATTTCTTTCGTTTTTCCGTTATTTAGTTATGTACTCTTCTTTGTAGGCGTCGTTCTTATCGGTGAACTCTATCAGTTTGAAGCTCTTACTGATTTTATCTTTAAAGCTCTTAAAATCGCTCTTTACTTCGACTTCGACTTCACAATAATCCGTTACACCATCGGACCTCCCAAGACTTAGCGAAGCAATATTTACCCCTTTTGTTGTGAGGAAATTAACAAGCGACGCAAGGGAGCCTTTTTTGTTTTGGAGACTTGTCACAATTTTGTATGTACGCGTCTCATCCTTCGTCCATTCGACAAAAAGCATCGGTTCGTGTTTGGCTATCAGCTCATCAGCATGTGAACAGAGTTTGTGATGGACAACAGCCTTGCCTTTTTGATAAAAAGCAACAATATCATCGTATTTTTTTGGGTGGCAACAAACATCATAATCAACATCGCTGATTGATTGGTTTGAATAAAAATCAAAATGCTCTATATGATATTTTTTGATTTTAATACCAACAACTCGAGAAAATAAACTTTTTGCTCTAAGTGAGCTTTCAGCCTTGATTTTTTGAATTGTTTCGATAAAAAAATCTTTTTCTCTAGGAATTCTATATAGTATATTTGTATATTTTGCATTATCAAGCCAGTCTCGAAGCTCATAATAATCGAATCCAAATGCGAGGGCGAGCATATTTTTAGATACTCTTCTATCTAGCTCTTTTATCTTTGTATGGCATATATTTTTGATTCCGTTTTTGGCTCTTGATGTTTTCACACTCTCTATCCAGCTGCATCTAGCGACTTGTTGTTTGCCAATTTTTATCGTGCAAATATCACCACTCGAGAGACGGTGAAGCAGAGGGACTTTGACATTGTTCACCAGGGCACCAATTGCTTTATTTCCCAAATCAGTATGTACTAGATATGCAAAATCCAAACACACCGCTCCCACCGGCAGCGTAAACAGCTCTCCTTTTGGCGAATAGACAACAATATCCTCACTAACCAAATCGTTTTTTGCAAGCTCATAAAACTCCTCCACAGAAGCATCTGAGAACTGCAGATTTTTTATCCATTTTGAGGATATGCCAACTCCTGCCTTGTAGTTGATGTGTGCTGCCACGCCAAATTCTGCTATTTTTTCCATCTCAAATGTTCTGATTTGAGCTTCAAATATTGAGTTACCATGAAAAAGTGTTGTATGAATAGTCTGATAACCATTATCTTTTGGTATTGCAATATAATCTTTGAACCTACCAACTAGAGGTTTGTAGTTTGTATGCAAAATACCTAGAACCTTGTAGCAATCTATGGTCGACGATACAATAATTCTGATGGCGAGAAGGTCAAGCACTTCGTCCAAACTTACGCCTTTTCTCTGCATCTTTTGATGTATCGAGAAGAAGTGTTTCAACCTTGATTTGATAACAAAACTATCCTTTTCGACTCCATTTTCTAGCAAAAGCTTCGTGACATTCTCCGTAAGAGAGGTTAGTTTTGACTCTATTGCCTCATGATTTGCACTAAAGTAGTTATCAATTTTGGCATACTCTTCTGGAAATAAAACAGCAAAAGAGAGGTCTTCGATATAGTTTTTGAGCTTCGAAATACCTAGTTTATAAGCGATTGGAGCATAAACGACAAGGCTTTCTTCTGCTATGCGTTTCTGTTTTTTTGGCTCAAGTGCAGAAATTGTCAGAAGGTTGTGCAGCCTATCAGATAGCTTTATAACCAATGCTTTTGGGTCATCTATGGCAGACGATAGCATTTTGCGAAATGAAAGTGCGGATTTGATTAACTTCTCGTCAGTTGATGACGAAACAAGCTCATGCTCCCTGATTTCATCTATTTTTGTCAGAGCATCAACGAGCTTTGCTACTGCTTGACCATACAATCTCTCAATATCTGCCTTATTAACATCCGTATCTTCGACCACATCGTGCAAAAGAGCAGCAATAATCATATCTTCGGAACCACCAAAATGAGCAACTATCGCGGCTACCAGAATCGGGTGGACAACATAATCTTCACCACTTTTGCGTTTTTGTCCTGCGTGTGACTTTATAGTGAAGTCTAGTGCTTGTTGTATGAGGTTGGAAAACTGAATTTTGGAGAGAAGGAAAGCTACAGCCCCCTCAATATCCCTGATATTTCTTAGAAGGCTGATAAGTGTTTGCAAGCTTTTTACGCTTTGATAGCTATATGACCTTCAGCTATTTCCATCAATGCTATGTCTACAAGCTTTACTTTTTTCGCATCCATATCTACAAGTGGTTTTGCACCTTTGTATAGCTCTTCAACTCTTTTGTTTACAGCTATTGAAAGCAAATATCTATCATTATTTGTGTGTTTCAAAGCTTTTGCGTTTATCTCTTCTGTTCTCAATTGTTATCCTTTTTATATTCTTTTGACTACTGAACACTCTTTTGAATCGTCTCTGATGATTCTTAGAAGTGCGCCCTGGTTGAACATATCACATACTACGATTGGCAAATTGTTATCTTTTGCCAGCGCAATAGCAGTGTCGTCCATTACTTTGATATTGTCCTGCAACGCCTCTTCATAGCTTAGTTCTGCCAGTTTTTTTGCGTCTGGATATTTTTTCGGGTCTTTGTCGTAAACACCGTCCACCTTTGTGGCTTTGATGATAACATCTGCACCAATCTCCACCGCTCTGAGCGTCGCTGCCGTATCTGTTGTGAAAAATGGGTTTCCAGTTCCAGCGCCAAATATAACAACGCGACCTTTTTCAAGATGTCTAGTCGCTCGCCTTACGATAAAAGGCTCACAAACCTGCTCCATTTTGATGGCACTTTGAAGTCTAACTCTGACACCAATCGTCTCAAGAGCACCTTGCATCGCTATGCCATTTATGACAGTTGCAAGCATACCCATATGGTCTGCAGCACTCCTCTTGATAAGCCCATCTTTACTAGCACTAACACCTCTAACGATGTTGCCACCACCAACCACTATGCCGACCTCAATATCAGCATCAACAAGAGACTTTATCTCGCCAGCAACATATTTGAGTATGTCTGTATCGATGCCATAACCACTATTGCCAGCAAGTGCTTCACCTGAGAATTTTACTAGGACTCTTTTTCTGTCTTTAATACCTTCCATGCTTCAATCCTTAGGCTTTTTGAGGGTGAATAGTAGCTAAAAAATGCTTATGACGAAGCACCCCAAGGAGGCATATTTGTGCGTCAGAATAAATACTGTTTTTATAGCTTTTATCGCAGAGCAAAACAGAGAGATTCAATAGCTGCAACAAAAATAATCAAACACAATAATTTTTAGTCTTTGCAAAGCCAACCTTCAACAGTCTCTGCCGAGCTTGGTTTAAAGTAGAAGTAGCCTTGTATTGAGTCTATGCCATTTTGGCGCAAGAACTCCATTTCCTCAAGGCTCTCTGCTCCTTCAGCCAAAACTTCCATATCAAGCCCTTTTGCTAGTGCTATAATAGCTTTTACTATTGTTTGGTTTTTTGGCTCATTAGGTAGATTGCGAACAAATGACAAATCAATTTTCAGTTTATCAATCGGCAAATTTTTGAGATATGACATCGACGAATACCCAGTGCCAAAATCATCAATCGAGACATGAAATCCTTTTTTTCTTAGCTCAGACAAAAGAGCAATAACCTTTTGAGGATCCACCAAAATTGAACTCTCTGTTATCTCCAGCTCAATCCATTCTGGGCTACACTCAGTACTTTCTATGATTTCCTCCAAAATCTCAGTAAAACGAGGATGAGTAAGTTGATGGGCAGAGATATTCACAGCAACTCGTCCGTGCAAAAGCCCCGCTTCTACCCATTTTTTTGCTATTTTGAACCCCTCAGCCAAAACGAACTCTCCCATCTCCAGTATCAATCCAGTCCCTTCGGCAACAGGAATAAACTCCGATGGAGAGATAACTCCGCTTGGCGAAAACCATCTTATCAAAGCTTCAGCTCCAACAATTCGTCCGCTATTTGGGTCTACTTGAGGTTGAAAATACAACTGCAATTCATTGTTGGACATTGCTTTTTTTAGGTTTGCCGCCATTGTTGTGCGATGCAAAGCCCGCTCAGTAAGCTCTCTACTATAAAAGCTATATGTGTTCTTCCCTGAATTTTTGGCGTTATACATAGCAGTATCTGCACACTTAAGCAGCTCTTCTGTCGTCTGCGCATCTTCTGGATACATAGCTATGCCAATTCTGGCAGTAATATAAATATCCTTCCCATCAACCAAAAGAGGGTTGCTGAAAATAGCAGCTAGACTATTAACTGTCTTATCTATCAAGTCCTGACGAAGAATAATAATTACAAACTCATCCCCGCCAGTACGCACGACATATGAATTCTCTGGCAACGGCTTACGGAGGAGTTCGGATATTCTCACAAGAAGTTTGTCACCAAAACCATGCCCATAGGAATCATTTATCTCTTTGAATCCGTCAAGATCCAAAAACATAAAAGCCAATGGAGCTTTATCAAAAAACCTAGCGCCCATATATTCATCAAGACTCAAACGATTTGGCAAGCCAGTTAGTTTGTCATAATGAGCTAGATAGTCATATCTCTCCTTTTCCAAAAGAACCATGCTTTGATTGTTTTTTTGCTCTGTAATATCAGAAGCGATAACAATAAACTCTCCAATCTTTGGCGAGTAAATAGAAAAACTATACCATTGACCAAGCTCTTTTAGATAGTGTTCCCATTTTTGCGGCCGCCCACTTGACGCAACCCCTCCAAACAACTCCATCGAATCTTGATTTTGTAAAACATAAGTAGGCAGTATTTCGCTGATTTTATGCCCAACAACATCATGCAAACCTGTCATTGATTCGAATATTTTGTTTACACTCAAATATTCATAATCTACTGGTTTACCGTCCTCATAAATCATGCGACAATGGGCAACCGAATCTAGCATATTGTCAACAAGAGAGTAATACATAAAATTGGCCTCTCTGAGCGACTCTTCTAGCTGTATTTTTGCTCCCAGTAGCTCAAAATGCTTGCCATATTCGACAAACTGACTATGCAAAAAGCGAGTGACCAGAATATAGAGCAAAATACTGGTAAAAAAAATATAAAAAAATCCCTTGTAAGTTTGGAAAGAGAGCAGGTCAGCTTTATTCATAGAAAAAGTCTCGGCAAAACTGTCAGAAAAATATATCCATGACACACCGAGCACAAAGTAAATAAGGGCAACAGTGAACGCACGCTTGTTGCTATATAAATCTTTCGTTTGGGCTATTTTTGCCATTAAAAAAACCTTTACACATTGTGGGTATATGGTACAAAATTTAATATAATTTACCACATCAAAATCATAGATTAACCAAGACAAAAATAGTCAAGTGCTATAATTGTTAAAATAAAAAAATCAAATAACCATGAGAGAATATGTACAAAACTGAACTCCACACACTCAAGCAAAAAGATAGATTCAGACAGCGGACGATTTGCAAGGGCTACGCTGATTTCTCGTCCAATGACTATTTGGGATTTGCCTCCGATAAAAAACAACTAGAAAAAGCATACAAAACAGTTCTAGCTCAAGATTATTTCGCACCTCGTGCGTCACAATTGGTCTGCGGATATGCACCAATTCATGCGAAGTTTGAAAAACTACTTACAAGTAGCTGCGGATACGAATCCGCCCTCTTGATGGGAAGCGGTTTTCTTGCCAATCTTGCGCTTGTTTCTACTCTGCCTAGACGAGGTGATTTGGTTTTGATGGATAGCGATTATCATGCCAGCGGAGTCATGGGAGCAGAGAATTGCAAAGCAGAGGTGGAGTTTTTTGCCCACAACGACTCAGTCGCATTAGAGGAAAAACTAAAAAATAGTGCTGGACACAAACGGATTTTTGTCTTTGTCGAGGGTGTCTACTCTATGATTGGCGATATTTTGGAGCGTGAAATCATAAATATAGCTGACAAATACGAGGCGATTTTGGTTGTTGACGAAGCGCATAGCGTTGGAGTCCTTGGCGATAGTTTACTTGGGGTATTCGACCATTATGGCATCACTCCAAAACCAAACCATATCAAGATGGGAACTCTCGGAAAAGCACTGGGAAGCTTTGGTGCATATATATTGGCAAGTAGTGAAATTATTAGCTTCTTGGAAAATCGTTCTCGTCCATTTATCTACGCTACTGCATTGTCGCTATTTGACACAGCTTTGGCATACCACAATTTCAAAAAAATGCTCAAAAACTCAGCAATTTATAGACACAAACTATCAAGCAGGACTGCTAAGTTTTCCGCCGCCCTAAATGATAATTTTGCAACACCTATAGCCATGATAGAATCCATACAAAATCAAACAAGAGCATTGCATAGCACACTGATCAAAGAGAAGATTATGACTGGCTTCATCAGACCTCCAACAGTTAGCAAGCCTTCAATAAGAGCCGTAATCGGGCTATCATCAAGTGAAAAACAGTTCGAAACATTGCTCAGCATTTTGACGAAACACAAGGTAAAAAAAGCATATTGACACTCTCCAGCAAAAGCATTCACAAAAATAATCATATAAATTTATCTACAATCAAAATATGAAAAAACATATTGATATTGTAATACTAATTGGAGTCACTGCTTTCTTGTTGTGGCAACGAGAAATATTGTATCCAGTTGACATAGCATTGTTTTTTTTACTACCAATTCTTTTATCGGCTATCAAAAAAGGTAGAACTGCCGCCTTTTTAACATCCATCGCTTCAGTTGTTATGTTTAGCTTGTTTTTTGTAACACCAAAATATGTATACAATGTTTCAAAAATGCACTACTTGTTCATTTTTTTTATAATAATATTGGTTGGACAGCTTGTTGCAAAGCTCTCTGACGATGCAAAAAAAGCCAAAGAGCTTGAAATATCCGAGATAACAAAAGATGCAATATTGAGCTCGCTATCGCATGAGCTAAGAACTCCTCTATCAGCAGTAATGGGAGCCTCTTCAACCCTTCTTGATTCGTCTCTCAATATGAATGAAGACACTAGAAGAGAACTGTTGGAATCGATTCACGAGGGCTCAGTAAAAATACAGAATCTATTAGAAAACCTATTGAACATCGCAAGACTGGAAAATGGCAAACTTATGCCAAATACTACGAGTATTGAGATCGAGGAACTACTGGGTACGGTACTTGGAAAGTTTAGCTATGAAGTATCTGCAAACATTTCACTAACAATCAATACAAATAAAATTCTAAAATGCGATCCAAGCTTACTTGAGCTTGCCTTGTTCAATCTTGTCGAGAATGCTGTTAAATACGGAACCGATATTAGACTGCTAGTTGATGACGAAAAAAACTGCATGACAATTGAAGTGTCAAACAGCACCAATCTTAACAGCAATAGTGATTTAAATAGTATTTTCGCAAAATTTTGCAGACTACCAAACTCGATTGGTTCGCCCGGCATAGGGCTTGGCTTGTCTATTTGCAAAGCTATTGCTGATATTCACAAAGGCAAGATTGCTGCTCAAGTTACAAATGGGCGTTTTATAATAAAATTGATTATTCCATGGGGGCAACAATGAGTAAAATTTTAATTATTGACGACGACAAAGCAATTAGAAAGCTACTAAATGCTGCACTGAGCGGGGCTGGTTTTGATTGCGTGCTAGCCGAAACAATTAGCGAGGCAATAACACAATCAACATCAAATCCAATTGA
Organism: uncultured Campylobacteraceae bacterium; assembly: GCA_964577355.1. Taxonomy (GTDB): domain Bacteria; phylum Campylobacterota; class Campylobacteria; order Campylobacterales; family UBA6016; genus CAZNYV01. The sequence continues at coordinate 15,174 of CAZNYV010000010.1, read as the reverse complement.
TTTGGTTATTCTGGATTTGGAACTCGTTGGAGAAGATGGGAAAAGATTCTTAAATAATTTTAGAGAATGGAGCGATGCTCCAGTCATAATACTCTCTGCCCGCACTACCGAAAAAGAAAAACTTGCATCATTTGAATTGGGCGCAGACGACTATGTTACAAAACCATTTAGTATGCCAGAGCTGATTGCCAGAATTAAGGTAGCTATAAAACGATCTTCGAGCATACCAGAAACTCCGATTATTAAAAGTGGTAATCTAGAAATAGATATGTCATCCTTGCTTGCGACAAAAAATGGGGAGGAGCTAAAATTAACACCAAAGGAATTTGAATTACTAAAACTATTCATTCAAAACTCTGGTAAAATCCTCACACATACATGGCTTTTAAAAGAGATATGGGGCAATGATTATCAAAATGAAACACAATATTTGAGAGTTTTTATAAAACAACTCAGACAGAAAATCGAGGAAGACTCCGCAAAACCTAGAAGAATAGTAACCGAAACTGGTATAGGCTATAGATTTATAGAGTAGCCCTTCTAATTAAAAACAATAAACACGGCTCCGACTCTTCTCTTGCTACATAAAGTTTATATAAGTATTATATTGATAGCATAAAAATTGTATAAGTTTTAAAGTGAAATAGCCCAATGAAAGTAATTCCGCATCTCAATATTGATAAAGATAAATATATAAAAGATATGTCTGAACGATTAAAAAGTCAGGCAATAAAACAAAACATGTACATTCCTCTAATATCTATATTTATTGGGGTCTTTGTCGCACTACTTGTCGCATTGTTTAGATTTATATTGGATTATATATTTAAACATACATGCGGAACCCATCACGGCTTTATTATTATTTTATTTCCAGCAATCGGCGGACTCCTGACTGGTCTTTGGCTTATGCACAACAAAACGGATCGAGCAACAAGTGTTGAGGGTATTTCTGACTTTATATCATCAAAGGATGAAAGACGCGGCTCTAAAGAGGATACAACAAGTGTTGTAGCATCCATTCTGACAGTTGGTTTTGGCGGGTCACTAGGTCCAGAAGCACCAAGCGCACAGTTGGGTGGGGCTCTAGCCCTGAGAATTGGGAATTCATTAAGACTTGAAAGTGAATATGTCAAATCACTTGTTGCGTGTGGCGTTGCAAGCGGTGTAAGCGCGGCTTTTAATGCACCAATTACTGGTGCGATATTCGTAATAGAAGTCATATATAAAAAACTACCGAAATATGCGCTTGGCTCAATAATGATATCGTCTGAAGTATCAGCAGCGTTTACAGAAGTGATTTTTGGACACACACCAGCATTTTCACTGCCAACTTATAAATTTGAACAAGGCTACGAACTGGTATTCTATTCGATTCTTGGCTTATTTACAGCACTATTAATCACAAAATTTAACTTTTTTCTTGATGTTCTAAAAAGATTTTTTGATGAAATGCAGATGCCTTTATGGCTTAAACCTTTGGTTGGAGGGTATCTTGTTGGTTGCATTGGTTATTTTGGTTCGCCAGAAATATTAGGAATAGGATACTCATCAATAGAAAATATTTTAAAATATTCAACTACTTACTTTGTTTTTGTATTACTTTTTCTAAAAATTCTTAGCACCTCCATTACGCTAGGCTCAAGAGGGCATGGAGGGCTAATCGCCCCGAGCTTATTTTTTGGAGCATGCTTTGGTAGTGGATTTGGTCTTTTGCTGCACTCCATTATGCCGCATGTAAACCCATCATCATTTGGACTAGTAGGCATGGGAGCTTTTTTGGCTGGACTTACCAGAGCTCCGATGCTGGGAATAATACTTCCATTTGAGTTGACACAAAGCTATCAGATTATACTGCCGACTTCAATTTGCATAGCAACAACTATAATTTTCCTGCAGGCAATCGAAAATCAAAAGCAGACACAGTAATATATAAAGTTTGCATAAGTATTATGATGTTAGTATAATATTTGTATAAAGATTACTATTTATGCAAATAGCGTCAATATAAAAAACAAAGGAAACTATTATGTCTAGCAAAATTCTTATAGGTTCAATCGTCGCAACGGTTGTTCTTTTTACTGGGTGCGCAAACAAAGCTGCTGGTATCGCTGATTCACAAGCTTCAAAAACAACAAGCGCGAAAGAAAGTGGGGCAAGCGCTTCAGCGTCCAATTCCGCATCTTCTGTAGCAGCAAAAGTTGAGCAAGCGCAGGGAAAACTTCAAGCGATTTTTTTTGACTTTGATAAATATAGCATCAAAGCAGATATGCATGCTACCGTAGAGTCTAACGCAAAGATTTCTAACGACGCAGCTCTCTCTGGTATAAAGATTAAACTAGAAGGTAATGCCGATGAAAGAGGTACTGACGAATATAACTATGCACTAGCGCTTAAAAGAGCTGAAGCAGTTAAAACTGGATATATTGCCAACGGCGTCGCAGCCAATAGAATATCAGCAGTGAGTTTAGGAGAAGGAAACCCTGTATGTAAAGAGAGCACGGAAGAGTGCTGGTCAAAAAACAGAAGAGTTGACAGTAAGCTAGATAAATAATTTGTACCCACCCAGTCGATTGACTGGGTCAATTTGCTTGCATAAAAATGCCTTAACCACCAATCTACACAATGCGTTCTACCAAATTGCAATAACCACAACGAATATTTAAAACATCAAAGAGATTGAATTGTTCTAGGTCTCAAACAGGCACAAAATCAAACAAAAACATCGCATAATACGCCTATTGAAACATGGCTTTTGTCACTATTTATGGCAAGCAATTCGTCTATTCCGAACACTCAAGGTAAAAAACATTTGATTAGTATAAACAGCCTAACCATTCACAGTAACAACAAAACTGTCCTTGATATATCGTTTGAGTTTGAGAATTCACTCGCAATCATTGGCGAAAGCGGCAGTGGAAAATCTCTGACACTCAAAGCAATACTAGGACTGCTACCTCAAAGCCTCAAGTCCAACATCAGCATAAAGGCGCCTTTTGAGCTCAAAAATGGTGATACTGTATCGTTTGTGCCACAAAATGCTTTTACAGCCCTTTCCAAATTGAGCAAGATAAAAAAACAGTTTTGGTCGATACAAGGCGATTTCGTACTAGAGCTACTAAAAAGCGTCGGGCTGGATGAGAGTGTGCTTGAACGATTTCCAAGTGAGCTTAGTGGCGGACAAATACAGCGAATAGTACTAGCGATAGCCCTCTCCTCAAAGCCAAAACTGTTATTGTTAGACGAGCCTACAACTGCACTTGATGAAGAAAACAAAACAATCGTACTCGAACTAATCAAAAATCTCTCGCTCAAATACGGATTCAAAATAATCTTTGTGACACATGAAATCATGCTCTCGGAGGGGTTTTGTGAAGATATGCTTGTCATCAAAAATGGAAAAATTGTTGAATATGGCAAGAGTCACGATATAATCACAACACCAAAAAACGAATATACAAAATCGCTTTTAGAAGCAAACTTCAAAAATAGGAAATTTAGACAATGATGAAATATGTTGCTGGATTTGCGGTTGTAGTTACGACAGCTGTGACCTTAACTATTATTTATATATATAAATCAATCAACTACGATCTGGACAAACTAATCAAATACAACCCTCCCGTAACAACACAAATCTACGATACAAAGGGGCGCTTGCTCGCCAATGTATTTGATAGCGAGAACCGTATTTATGCTTATTACAATGAGTTCCCAAGCCTTCTTATAGAGGCTCTAATCGCCACTGAGGATACAGCATTTTTTGAACATCAGGGGGTC
>CAZNYV010000010.1:0-11384 GCA_964577355.1 uncultured Campylobacteraceae bacterium | reverse complement strand
ATGAGGGCTCTTATCAAAGACGCTGTGGCTGGTAGGGCTGTAGAGGGTGCCAGTACGCTAACCCAACAACTAGTCAAAACAATGATTCTTTCAAACGAAAAATCAGTCAGCCGAAAAATCAAAGAGGCATTCATAGCATTCAAAGTAGAAGAGAAACTCTCCAAACAGGAAATCCTAGAGCGATACCTAAATCAAATCTATTTTGGACATGGGTACTATGGGGTAAAATCTGCGGCACTTGGATATTTTCACAAAAATCTAAACCAACTAACCCTCAAAGAGGCTGCAATATTAACAGGACTTCCAAAAGCACCTAGCAACTATGACCCTACCAAAAACTACGAGGGCTCAATGCAGCGCTCAAATGCCATCATAAATCGTATGCACTATCTAGGCTGGATTGACGATGCCAAACATCAAGCTGCACTAAATGAACAGCCAAAAGTTTATACCGATGGTGTAGTATTTAACAAAGCTCCTTATGCTGTAGATGTTGCAATGAAGCAATTGCAGGAGACCTTTCCAGACATCAAAAATGGTGGCTACAAAATCGAACTAACAATTGATGCCGACTTGCAAGAAGCCGCAGACAAGGCAATGAACAAACAATATGATGAAGTTATCAACACATACAAAAACACAAAATCAATATCATTCTTCAATGGAGCTTTCATATCTACAGAGCAAGATAGTGGCGACATTTTGGCTCTTAGCGGTGGTGTAAACTACACAAAAAGTCCATTTAACCGTGTCACTCAAGCCAAAAGACAGGCTGGTTCAAGTTTCAAACCATTTATCTATCTGACTGGCATCAACGCTGGTATGACCGCTTCATCAATGCTATCCGACACACCTAGAAGCTACAAATTTGGAAATAAAGAGTGGGCTCCGCAAAACTACGACCTCAAATACGACGGTCCAATCACAATGAGAGAGGCTCTAGTCCACTCCAAAAACCTTGCAACCATTGACCTCGTGGAGAAGCTAGGGCTGGGAACGCTCAGAAGTACGCTGGAGAAATTTGGGTTCAAAGGTGTTCAAGATGACCTATCGATAGCGCTGGGAAGCTATACCATTTCGCCTTATGACTTCAGCGAACTCTATACAATCATCTCAAACGGAGGAACAAAAACCTCTCATAGACTAGTCAAAAGTGTCAGAAATAGGACGGGGCAAACTTTTATGTACGAGAGCAAAAAAGAGTCTTTGGCTGATGCAAACCATGTCTATGCACTAGTTGACATAATGAAAGATGTTGTCAGAAGAGGTACTGGTACCAGAGCCCAAGTAGACGGCATAGAGTCTGCAGGCAAAACAGGAACAACAAACGATTATCGCGATGCTTGGTTTTGCGGTTTCACCCCTAGCGTACAAACAATAGTTTGGTTCGGCAATGACAACAATGCTCCGCTTCCAGGCAAAATGACTGGTGGCGTAGTATCAGCTCCTGTTTATGCTGATTATGTACGAGCGCTTCTACGGTTTAGACCTGAGGTGAAAAGAGTGTTTGAAGCACCAGTGGCAGCATCTTCAACTGACAGCAATGCTACAATTCTAAATAAGATATTAGAATCAAATAGTAGCGGTCAAAATCGTTAGAGTTCAAAATGGTATGCCTAAATGCTTTTTGGATAAAATCATATCAAATGCTAAAAGGACGATAGATTGAAATATTTTATAGCAAATGACCACGCAGCAGTAGCGACAAAAAAATTTACAAAAGAGTTTTTGGAGTCAAAAGGTCATACGGTTGAGGATTTGGGCTGTAACGGCGAGAGAGTAGACTACCCAGACTATGCACAAACCCTATGCAAAAAAGTACTAGAAAATGAAGGCTCTCTTGGCGTGCTGATATGCGGAAGTGGCATAGGTATGTCAATAGCCGCCAATAGATTTCCTGGCATCAGAGCAGCTCTATGTCACGATGCTTATACGGCAAATGCAGCTAGAGGTCACAATGATGCAAATGTCCTATGCATGGGCGAGAGAGCTGTTGGGCTAGGCGTTGTAGAGAGCATTCTGAATGCTTGGCTTGATGGTAGTTTTGAAGGCGGTAGACACAGTGACAGAGTAGCCAAACTTGGAGGATGTTGCTAGTGTGGTTATTTGACTGGCTTGGTCTAACTATTATTATACTTATTGGGCTCTTCTTGCTAGTTATGTTGTACTACTACAAAAATATTGCCGAAAAAGAAAAGAAAGCATCAAGCTATGTCAAACGAACACTCGAAGAAGCGGAAAATATCATCCGAAAATATCAAGTGCAAGTCCAAAGAACTTTTGGGGATATAGACATGCTAAACGAAGAGCTAATAAAACTCAGAAATGATGTCAAGAGCATTCGAGCTAGAAACACACAGTACAGAGTAGAAAACGACAAATTAAAATTTAGAATCAAAGAGCTAGAGAGCAAAATCGAGGCATTGATATAGCGTGAGCCACAATGATATGTATGCTAGCTGGATTATAGGATTCATTTTTATGACACTTGGTGGCGGATTAGCACTTGGTATCAAACTACTATTTTTAAAATCACAAAAGGAAACAAAAGAATGAAAGAGCTAACTGCGGAGAGAAAAGAGTTTATACTCTCATCGATCAGAGATGTGCCCGACTTCCCAAAACCAGGCATACTCTTCAAGGATATAACCACACTTCTCAATAATGCAGAAGCATTTGGAATGTTGATGAACCACCTAGAAGATAGATACAAAGACCAAAAGTTAGACTATATAGCTGGTATCGAAAGTCGTGGTTTTATATTTGGTGCACCTCTTGCAAGCAGACTTGGCATAGGTTTTGTGCCTATCAGAAAACCTGGCAAACTTCCAAGCACTGTCATTAGTGAAAAATACACTTTGGAATACGGCACCGACGAAGTCCAAATACACCTCGATGCTTTCGGAGAAAAAGAGGGTGCTAGAGTGCTTTTGATAGATGATCTCATGGCAACAGGTGGAACAGCGGCGGCGGCGGCAACGCTTATCACAAAAACTGGCGCAACCTGTGTAGAATCAGTGTTTATCATGGAGTTAACATTCTTGCCTGGACGCAAAAAAGTAGAAGCAATCTCGCCTGTATATTCTGTGCTAGAAATATAACAGGACAGGCATGGAAGAACTTTTAATAACATGGATTAAAGAGTACGGCTACCCTATTTTATTTGTTTGGAGCATTGCTGAGGGTGAACTAGGTCTTGTCATGGCTGGACTTTTGGCACATACTGGTGACATGAATATCCCAATATCTATTGCCACGGCTGCATTGGGTGGTTTCATAGGTGACCAGATTTATTTTTATCTAGGCAGATACAACAAGAAATACACACTCGATTTTTTCAGGGCGCATAGACGAAAAGTAGCCCTCGCACATTTGCTTTTGCGCAAACACGGCTGGCCAATAATATTTGTTCAACGATATATGTATGGTCTCAGAACCATCATACCAATGGCAATAGGGACTACCAAATACAATAACAAACAGTTTGCGCTAATAAATATACTCTCAGCGATAGTTTGGGCATCTATTACAATAATGCTGACTTGGTTTTTTGGCGAAACCATATTGCATATTCTCAAATATATCAAGTCACACTGGTATGTCGTAGCTCCGATTATATTATCAATCGTAGGTCTTTTTTATTTTTATATCAACAAATATTCACAACCAAGAAAAAAAGGAGTCATAAATGAAAATTGATTTTCAAGACAAAACACTTTCGGCAATAAAAGCTGATGTCGAAATAGTTTTGATAGCTAAAAAAGAGACAAAGCACTCATTTGTAAAAAACGATGAAAAAGAGCTAAAGGCACTAGGATTTTTCGAAGAAAAATGCGAGCAACTATTTTTGAGTGGCTCAAAAAAGCTATACATCAAGTGCGATAGCTTCGACAAAGAAGAGATGAGAAGTGCCACCGCAAAAGCTTTCTCGACGCTCAAAAGCTACCCATTCAAACATGCCAAAATGGCAAGCTACGCCGATGCTTGCTTTGAGGGAAGTGCAGCCGCTTTGGCTGAAGGCTTCTGGCTTGGCGCATACTCGTTTGACAAATACAAAAGCAAAAAATCAAGCCACACACTAGAAAAAATCACATTTTCAAGCGAAAATTATTTCACAAACAAACTCAAAGCTTCCGCCGAAAATATCAACAAACGACTAGAAAAAGCACAAAAAGTGTGTGAAGCCGTCAATTTGACAAGAAACACAGCAAACCTAGCTCCTGACGATGCAACTCCTATCTATCTAGCAGAACTAGCACAAACAATAGCAAAAGAAAACAAGCTTGAGTGCCATATTTTTGACGAGCAATACCTCACAAAACATAAAATGGGTGCTTTTGCCGCAGTCGCTCGCGCTTCGTATCACCCGCCAAGGCTAGCTCACCTAGTCTACAAACCAAAAAATCCAAAAGCAAAAGTAGTCCTAGTCGGCAAGGGCTTGACATACGATAGCGGCGGTCTTAGTCTAAAACCAGCCGACTATATGGTCACGATGAAAGCCGACAAATCAGGTGCGGCGGCAGTTTTGGGCATCATGAGTGTGGTTGCAAAACTTGGTCTAAATGTAGAAGTACATGGCGTAATCGGTGCATGCGAAAATATGATAGGCGGAAACGCTTACAAACCAGATGATATTTTGGTCGCAAAAAACGGCAAAACTATCGAGGTGCGCAATACGGATGCGGAGGGCAGACTTGTCCTAGCTGACTGCCTATGCTATATCCAAGACCACTTCAAAGACAAAAAAAGCGAATTTGACTACATCGTAGACTTCGCAACACTAACAGGCGCTTGTGTCGTGGCACTTGGTGAATACACAACAGGCGTTATGGGGCACAACGAAAGCTTCAAAGATACAATGATAGATATGGGTGAAAAATCTGGCGATATGATGGCAAAATTGCCTTTCAACAAGCACCTTCGCAAACTATACAAAAGCGAAATAGCCGATATGGCGAACTGCTCAAGCTCAAGATATGGCGGGGCTATCACGGCAGCTATGTTCCTTGATGAGTTCATCTATGAAGAGAACAAGCAAAAATGGGCGCACCTTGACATCGCAGGACCTGCTTATGTAGAGAAATCATGGGGCTACCATCCACATGGTGCAAGCGGAACACCTGTCAGAACAATAGCTAGATGGCTGGAGAGTTTGGGAGCTAAATAGCCTCCCCAAACAACCTCTTTGCGTTGTCTGTCGAGATAGCGCAAAGCTCCTCATAGCTGACATTCAAAAGCGCACTAGCTTTTTTCACAACCTCCACCATATACGAAGGCTCATTTGTCTGCCCACGATATGGCATCGGCGATAAGTACGGCGCATCCGTCTCAAAAACCAACCTCTCAAGCGGAATCTTCGGCAACACTTCTACTAGTTTTCTAGCATTTGAGAAGGTCAACACGCCACCAACACCGAAATAAAATCCATACTTTGCAAGCTCCAGCAGATTTGAATCGGCATTGTAGCAGTGTAGCACACCGCCAACTGCCTCAGCACCGCTATCCAACAGTACCGACTTGCTATCTTCGCTGGCGTCTCTAATATGTACTATTAGTGGTTTTTTGTATTTTTTTGCAAGCTCAATATGCTTGATAAAGACTGTTTTTTGAGCCGCTTTTTCAGCAATTTTTGCCTCTTCATCATCTGGCAGGCGATAATAATCAAGCCCACATTCGCCGACAGCTATACACTTTGGATGAGATATTAGAGACTCAAAAAGCAGCTCGTCATACTCGTCATGATGGTACGGATGGGAGCCGAGCGCAAAATAGCACTGTTCATGTTTTTCGCTCAGTTCAACCGCACGAGCTAAATCCTTTTTGCCAGCCCCAGGAAGTACAAATCTATCGACACCAGCCGCTTTCGCACGAGCTATCACCTCATCAAAAGTCTCAAAATACCTCTCGTCATCCAAATGGCAATGTGTGTCTATTAGCATTTGGACTCTTTTAGAAGTTTTTTTGCGTACCCTATCGCCTCTGCTGTTATCTTCTCGCCAGATACAATTCGCGCTATCTCCATAGCTCTTTTGTCGTCATTAATCTCTACCACACTACTCTTCTTATCAATCTTTGTAACCAAAAAGTGCCTATCAGCCAGTGCTGAGAGCTGTGGTTGATGCGAAATCGCAAATATCTGATAACTACGAGATAGTAGCTTGAGCGTTTTTGCTATCGCTGCCGATTCTTCGCCACTGACATTTGCATCTGCCTCATCTACTATCATCACTTTGCCAGTGCTATCGGAGCCTAGCCCAACACACATAAGTGCGAGCCTAGCCCGTCTATACTCGCCAGCACTTAGCTTGGACGGCTCAGTATTGCCCACTTTGATGGATAACGAGTCAACTCCATCGCCTCCCAATGCTTTTTTCGCAAATGAGATTTTGACCGCTGGCAAAAATAGCTTTTGCAAAAATCCACTGATTGCCTCCGCGAATTTATCAACATTCGCGTGCCGTACTTTGCTTATCGCATCGGCTTTTGATTCACATATAGCGAGGAGTTTTTTAACCTCTTTTTCTAGTTCTGACTTGACGATTTCGATATTTTGCAGAAGTTTTAGCTCTGCCCTCTTCGCCTCCAAAGCCTCCAAAGCCTCTTCGATACTGCCATATCGCTTCTTGATAGAGGATAGCTCCTCCAATCGGTTCATGATAGAATCCACATCATGCCCATCGAGCTCTCTAAGCCTATCAACCGTACTTGCCACCACATCTTCGAGCTGCGAGAAAAACTCTATCGCGATTTCATCTGATTGCCCTGCCTGTTCAAAAAGCGCTGACACCTTATCTCTCAACCCATCCACCACCTGACATTTAGTCAATAGCTCTTCTGTCTTCTCTTTTTTTGAAATCAGCTTTTTTATCTCTAATAGCTCGTCGTCTTCGCCTATTTTTGGTGCTATTTTTTCTATTTTTTGTATCTCAAATCTCAGATAATCTTTCTGCTCTTCTGCTTCTCTCTCCTGCTTCAGTAGATGGTCTAGCTCTTTTTTGGCAGTCTCATATCTGACAAATTCAGAGGCTAGTTCAGATTTTAGGCTCTCCAGCTCACTACTTGCGATGAAATTATCCAGCCTGAGCAGTAGATTTTTGCCCTCAAACTCATCTCCATCCTTGGATGAAAGGTGTATCACCATGCTCTGCATTGCGCTCGAAAGTGCTTTTTTGGATATATTTTGTCCGTTTACTAGCAGTTTTGATTTCTCTTTTTTGACCAATCGAAATATATTTTCGTCTTCATTTTCTATACCGCTCTCCAGCAGTGCTTCAGGCAGGTTGGCGGATGATACACACTCGCATAGGGACGATGGAGAATCCAAAAGCCCAAAAGAGGCTAAAAGCCCACCCATTAGCACTGATTTGCCAGCCCCGCTCGGACCGCTAAATATACTCAGCCCTGCATCAAAATCGAGGCTCACCTCATCAAAAGATAGACAATTTTTGAGAACAAAACTCTTTATCACTCTTTGCCCCAGCCTAGTTTTTTGCGCAGCACTCCGAAGTAATCAATATTTTTTGGCGCTATCAGACAGACATCTTGCGCGGCTTTTTGGATATGCACTGGTGAGTTTTTGACCAGCTCTATGGAGACTTGCCCATCGAGCAATGCAATAGCGTTCCCTTCTGCCACAACAAGCTTCAAGTCAAGCTCTCCAGGGATAACCAGTGTGCGCTGTGTGAGTGAATGCGGACATATCTGCGTCAAGATGAAGTTGTTAGCCAGTGGATACACGACAGGACCGCCAGCCGATAGATTGTAGGCAGTTGAGCCCGTAGGTGTGCAGACGATTAGTCCGTCGCCATAGTAACTATTTATCAGGTGCTCGCCGTCATAAACCTCTATATCAATCATCTTCGAGAAGATATTTTTGGTGATTACAGCGTCATTGAAAGCGTACTGTTTTTTGAGCTCTTTGCCAGAATGGTATGAGAACTCGAGCATCATCCTGATTTCGGTCGTATACTCCCCCTCAAACACGCTATCTAGTAGCTCTTGAAAATCATCTTTGCTAGCAGTTGTCAAAAAGCCAAGGTTTCCAGCATTGATGCCCAATATCGGCTTGTCGTAAAAATGGCTCTTCCTAGCTAGCGCGATGAGCGTACCGTCACCACCGAGCGAGATGAGCAAGTCAGAGTCTTCGCACATCTTCTCAAACTCCACACCATCGCAACTCATGAGGTTTGCCGATATTTTTTCGACCAAAACCTTTGCGCCTTTGGCTTCTATCGCTGATTTGATTTGCAAGAAGCTTGCTTTGATATTTGGTGTCGAAGGACGAGTCACTATCCCGACGGTTTTTATATTTATTTTGTTCATTTGATCGCTTCTTGTTTTGAGTCGTTTTCTAGTGGATTTTGCATCGTTATCGTACCATCTGGTAGCTGCCAATAAATCACACCATTTTTGCTATATACATTTGGCAGTCCTTTTGCGTGATTGTCTGCTTGGGCTTTGCGCACCGCACGGTTACCTATTTTTCTAATCTCTTCAAAACTTGCCATAGATTGTTCGTTTGTCATCGCTCATCCCTCAAAAACTCACCTATTTTGTTTTCGTCCAAAATACCAAAATCACTATTGGCTATTTCTTCAAAACTCTCATCCGCATTATAATACATTGCCCATTTATCAGCTAGCTGTTTGTATCTATTCCAAAACAAGGTTTTACTTCTATAAAATCGCCGAATCACATCCTCGCTTGGTACAAAATGCCCACCATCGAGAACTCGTATTTTTATACGATCTATCGAAACATCTGGAGAGTTTACAAACAAGTAGATAATAGTTATCCTATACCCAAATGCCTTCGCTTTTTTAATAAGCTTTTCCATATAGCCACCAGACAGAGTGCTCTCACAGGCAAAGCTAATATTTCTTGATACAAAGTCTTCAAATCTTGCAAAAAATTCCTTGCCAGCAGTTATTTTTTTTGCCGTAATATCATTTGGGTCAAGGGCTTTTGCTATCTCGTCGGCATTTATAAACTCCAGTCCATATTCACGACAATACTCAAGTGCAAAAGTCGTTTTGCCACTTCCATTTGCTCCTGCTATAATTGTGAGGGATTTCAATTCAAAGACCTTGTTGTTTTTCCATATAAATTTCTACTCGCTTGAAATATTTTTTCTTTTGCAGTAATCTGATATTTCTTCATCTTTTTCATAAAATGAATCACATTTTTTACTAAATTCATTAAACAACAAGTCTAAATGTCTCTCCTCTGTGTTCAAAGTTATAATTTGTTCAATAAAATCTTTATATTTCGCATTTATATGACATAGCTTATCTATTGTTTGATAGTCCAAATCTCCGTAGGAGGATTGAAAAAGAATTTGACTTTCAAATGGATTTGCATGCAACTTTATAACTCCAATGCCAAAAGCTTTATTAAGTCGCTCTATCTCCTCTTTCAAATGATCACCAATTTCAAATGCAACCAAATAACCTCTATTTGCCCAGCTTGAATTCGAAACTGCTTGAAAATAACATTTTTTTAGCTCAGTATCAGAATTTATTTCTTTTTTAAGTTCGTATGAAATAATCTCACAAGAGTCTTTTTTTTCGAAAGTTTTTAAAAGTCTATTACTTGCTTCGCTTTTAAATTTTGCAAATTTTACACCAACAATATCAGGATGTGCCCATTTTTGAGTGTCGTCTTTACTGTTTTTGGATTCTTCATGAAGAATTGTTTTGGCATAAACTCCTTTGCTTTTGAGATAACTCACAAACAATGGGTGCAAATCTCTCTCTGAAAAATCTACTTTACTATTTCTTTGTACTTCATTTCTTTTTGTCTCAACTTCTTCGTTGGTAACCTCGTTTTTTGTAAGATAATATAAATAGTGGCTTTTCCCCTGTAGCAAACGACTCACGCGACTGTCATTATTGCGTATAAAATTTCCTATAGATGCTGAAACAGTATTATCAGGAGTGTCTCCGCCAAATTCGCATAGTTTATGAGTTTGCAGATATTTGCTAACCTCCATAGATGTTACAGGTTTCCCCAAATCATTCAGAGCTTTTAGTATTGCATCTTTTATTGTCATTTATACTCCTCCAAAATCTCATCAACTATTTTCTTTATTTTTGGCATATTCTCTCTCAAATCTGTCTCTATGATAGCCAAGTTTACTCCATCATAATCATGTGCTATATAATTTCTAACACCTATGATTCCCTTGATGTCCTCTGTATCAAATTTGCTTAGTACCTTTGAGTTTTGTTTTGTCAGTTTGTCGAACTGCTCCGAGATAGCTACTATTAGCATCAAGATGGCTGGTTGACCCTCCAAGTCTTCTAATGCTTTTACAATACCGTTATGCCTGGCAACAATCGCGTATATGTCATCCATCTTTTTGGCTACAGATTTTAGTCTGATGATTTCGTCTTCACTATACATAAATAGCCTTTTTGAGAATATAGTCATTGCCTCTTTGTAGTAGTCCTTGCCTATCTACAAAATCAATTTCTCGGTGAAATATTTTTTTCATTTCGTTTTTTATATCATCAAATCTTGAAAAAGCTCGAAAACCACAGTATCTATCCAAAAACTCTTTTTTGGTATCAATCAAAATATCAATATCACTACCATCATTCTGTTCATCTCTGGAATATGAACCAAAAAGCCCAAGTATCACAAATCCATCAGCTTCATATTTTGGTTTTAACTCTTTTAATTTCGATAGTATTTCTTCTTTATTCATACTTCACTCCGAGAACTTCGGCAGGTGCCAATTTTTGTGATATGCTACCATTCTGAGGCAAAAAAAGAGGACAAAAATCACTACGATTTGATACACGCCGAGCATATCAAGAGCATGCGCAAAATACACCGCAAACCCCACCAATATCGCCACAGTCGCATAAAACTCGCTTGCCAAGATTTCTGGTGTTTCGTTGATGAGCATATCCCTTAGCATACCACCACCAACAGCCGTGAGTAGTGACAAAATCACAACCCCGAACAGGTTGAGCTCAGAGCCTATAGCCACGATAGCCCCACCTATCGCAAAGGCTACAAGTCCAGCCGAATCAGAAACCACAAAAATCGTCTTCTGCTCCAATGTCTCTTTTTTGTGCAGACCAAAGAGCATGGCTATCGTGATTGTAGCAATGACAGTCACAACAGCCTCGTAACCTATCATAGAGGCTGGAAACCTATGCACTATAGCATCCCTTGCTATACCGCCACCGAGCGCCGTGATGATGGAGAGCAGTATGACACCGAAAATATCTAGCTTCTTGCGCACGCCGACCATAAACCCGCTCAGAGCAAATCCACCCGTACCAATGATGTCGGCAAACTTGACGATTAGTGAGATATCAACGCTCTACCTTTTGAAAAATTGTCGAAACGGCTTTTTGTCTTCACCGCCGATT
>CAZNYV010000009.1:0-28598 GCA_964577355.1 uncultured Campylobacteraceae bacterium | reverse complement strand
TGGCACAAGGGAAATCTACAATAAAGTTCACCAATCGGACGACTTTGATAAGGTTGTGGAGAATATCAAGTTTGCCGTAAACTACAAAAAAACGCACAATATAGAAACCGATATAGGCTTGCAATTTGTTGTCATACCTGAAAATATAGAATCTGTGCTTTCTCTAGCGAAGCTTGGTGGATATCTTGGGGTTGACTATATGGCTATAAAACCGTTAGTTAAGCATGGAGATCAGAAGGGATACCACTTTGAGCAGAACTATTCGCTTGATGCGATAGAGGCTATCTTGGATGAGGCTGAGAAGTATTCAACTGATGAGTATAAAGTCATAGCCAGAAAAGAGGCTTTTAGAAAGTATCACGAGCGGACTTATGACCATTGTCTGGCACTGCCACTTTTTGGTGTTGTGCTGAGCGATGGCAATATATATGCCTGCGGTCCTTATCTAGGGGATGAGAGATTTTGCTTCGGAAATATATATGAAAATTCAGTGTCCGAGATATACAACGGACAAAGACGCAAGGATATTTTGGAATTCGCAAAGACCAAGCTTGATTGCAAAGGTGAGTGCATGCCCAATTGTAGGCTTGATGCGATAAACAGATCGTTGTGGGAGCTTAAGAGCCCTACACTCAGGCATTTGAGATTTATATGAAATTAGATTCGGCAGTAATAAGAAAGAAAACAATTGAATTATCGTGTAAAAGTGGTGCAGGACATCTTGCGCCGTCTCTTTCTTGTGTGGAAATTTTGACTGTGCTTTTTCGCGATTTCCTTAGGTATGAGATTGACAACCCAAAAGCAGAAGGTAGAGATAGGCTGATATTTAGCAAGGGGCACGGTGCCTATGCTTATTATGTAATTTTAAACCAGCTTGGTTTTATGCCAGATTACGAGCTTGACGAGTTTTACAAGAGTGCAACTATAAAAGGATGCCTTACAGCTAATGCAGAGTATATGATCGAAGCATCCACTGGTTCGCTTGGGCACGGTTTGCCTATAGCCGTGGGGATGGCGCAAGCATTTAAGATGCAAGGAATGACAAATAGAGTTGTTTGTGTGGTCGGTGACGGCGAAATGCAAGAAGGAAGTAATTTTGAGGCTTTGGGGTTGGCTTATCGCTTTAAATTAGACAATCTTTTGATTGTTGTAGATGCTAACGGTCTTCAAGCTATGGATATGGTTGGTGATGTAGGCCTTGATAATGATAGATTGGCAAAAGTATTGTCATCTTACACATCTAACTTCTGTGATTTGGATGGGCATGACGAGTCGGCTTTGATAGACCAGTTTGGTCGCTTTTATGCAAATAGTGACGGTAATATGAGCATAGTCTTTGCTAGAACTATCAAAGGCAAAGGTATCATATCTATGGAAAACTCTATTGCGCACCATTTTAGATGCCCTGCAGAAGATGGATATACTTGTGAAATGGATACGAAATGAGTTTGGCTTCTAAAAAAGATGTTATGGGCGCCTTGTATCCGTACTTTGCGGCTGATGAAAAGATGGTTTTGCTTGTTGGTGATATGGGCTTTGCTGTGCTTGATGACTATTTTCTAAATCATCCAAACAGGGTCTTTAATGTCGGCATATGTGAGCAAGCTATGATTAGTATGGCAGCCGGCATGGCGATGACTGGGATGAAGCCGATGGTTTATACTCAGGTTCCATTTTTGACAATGCGAGCTTTTGAGCAGATTCGTTATGATCTGAATGAGCATCAGCTAAATGTAAAAATGGTTGGAGTGGGCGCAAACAACTATTTTGACAAGCTTGGCAGAAGTCATTGCATGGATGATGACGATATTGCGCTCATGTCGATCCTAAAAAATGTTTTACTTATGAAACCAACAAAAGATAGCGTAAGTGATGCAATAAAAAAAATATTAGAATATAAAGGTCCAGCGTATGTCAGATGTAGCTAATGCTTTAGATAAATATAAAATGGATTCCAATAAGATGCTGTGGCATCTTGAAAATGTAGCCAAGTGGCAAAGGGGTGAAAATGTCGCTCCGATTCATATTGATATGGGTCTTAGCAAAGGATGTAATCAGCATTGTGTTTTTTGCTATGGAATGTTTCAGGGGAATGAGTTCAAAAAAGGCTATGAGATACACTTTTCCGGAGAGCCTCTCTTTAGCTTTCTTAGAGATGCGGCAGCGCTTGGCGTCAAATCTATCGGATTTATAGGCGAGGGCGAACCGCTAGTAAATCCTGATGTCTATAAGGCTGTAAGAGTTGCGAAAGATAATGGCATAGATG
Organism: uncultured Campylobacteraceae bacterium; assembly: GCA_964577355.1. Lineage (GTDB taxonomy): Bacteria > Campylobacterota > Campylobacteria > Campylobacterales > UBA6016 > CAZNYV01. The sequence continues at coordinate 26,332 of CAZNYV010000009.1, read as the reverse complement.
TTGCGATGGCAACAAATGGCGAAATGCTTGATCACGATGAGGCTCTTGGTATTTTGGAGAGACTTACATATATGCGTTTTAATGTTAGTGCAGGTACCGAGAAGGGATATAGAAGAATACACAAGGTCGCAGAAGGGGCTTTTGAAAAAGTGCTAGAGAATGTTGCTAAATGTGTTGAGCTAAAGAAAAAGCATAATCTTGATGTGACAATCGGGCTTCAGATGGTTTTAATGCCACAAAATATTGACGAGGTTGTGCCTTTGGCGCAGCTTGGAGCAAAGCTCGGTGTCGATTATCTTGTCGTCAAGCATTGCAGCGACAGCCCAGATCGTACGCTCAACATAGACCATGCAAAGTATCTTGAGCATATTTCGGTCTTCAAAGAGGCAGAACAGTACTCAAACGATAACTATGATGTTATTATCAAATGGTCGAAACTAACGAATGAGGGTAGCAAATGCTACAACAAATGTCAGGCTGTTCCATTTTTCATGATGAGAGTTACCGGTGATGGCAAGCTGTTCCCATGTGCACAGTTCTTTGACCATAGGGCGGAAGAGTTTATGATTGCCGATTTGACAAAAGAGCGTTTTAAAGATGCAATGTTTAGTGAGCGATATGGTGAGGTGGTCGAGAAGATACAAAAGCTAGATGTTCATACTGAATGCATGACCAATTGTAAGGAAAACTCAATAAATGAGTTTTTGTGGCAGATTACAGACAACAAGCCAAGGCACTTGAATTTTGTTTGATTTTCTTCCAAAAAGACTATATGGTGAGATGCAGCAAAATGAGTTAATATCCCCTTTTAGATCACCGCAAAAGATCGCCGGACATATCAATAAGAAACTTCAAAACAAAAAAATAGTTCTATATGCAGCCGGCAAACACACAGTAGAGCTTTTTAGTTTCCTGAATAAAGATATAAATGTTGTTGCCATAATAGACGACGAACCCCAGGCGGACGCCATCTCCGGAGTAAAAGTTTTCAAAACTGAAGAGCTATCAACTATTGATTATGATGTAGTTGTGATATCTAGCTCTTTTTTTGTGCAGCGGATGGTATCGCGACTGCTTGATTTTGGTGTGCACGAGAGCATAATCATGAATTTTTATAGTATAAAAGTAGATAGGACACATTATGAGCAGTACAATGAATGTCTGCCTCCGATAACGCGTTCAGATAAGCCGAATATTTTGTTGATAGTGCCATTTGAGAATTCAGACCATATCACGCGTTTCTCAAGTATCCTAAAAGAGCACTATGATCTTCACAAGGTTTACTATTTAAATGGCACTTATAAAGATAAGAATACCAATTTTAAAAATGCAGTTTCTATTGAGAATGCCCTATTGTCACTGCTTAAGTACATTGATGATAATCGCAAAAATATAGACTTAATAGTTTTAAATGGTATTTCTAGTATATTTCATATCGTGTATTTTGTTAAGAAAATATTTCCAGAGATAAAGGTGGCAGTTTCTATTATGGACTTTTTGACATCGCTTGGCACTAAGGAAAAAGTTGTAAAAGAGCTTGAATTTGCTGGCAGATATGATTTTGAGAAAAAGTGCGAAAATTTTATGATTAAAAATGCTGATGGGTTTATATCGTCAACTTCTGGGCATTGGGTCGATAGCTTTTTGTTTAAAAAGAATAAAAAAAGTTTCCAGTTGTGTAACTGTCTTTCGAAAGATATCTTTGTAAATATAAAACATCAAATGTCAAAAAAGCCAATGCTTTGTTATGCTGGAGGGGTGTTGCCAACCCATCTCAATAAAAATATATCTTCAGATATCAAAATGATAAAAGTAGCACTTCCTGCTCTTAACTCTGGGTGTAGATTTGATGTATACGGCACGGTTGCGACATTAGAAGAGCAGCAAGAGTCTTACCCTGACTATCTAGAGCTCTCCAGCAATAATACTGACTTTAGATTTTTCTCTTTCTTGCCAGTCGATGATTTGATACCAATGATAAGTGGGGCTGATTTTGGGGTGATGTATTATGATTTTTCTGTAGCTAAAAGAGAGGGAATCCTAAGGCATCATCTAGAATCCGCCATACCTACCAAGGTGTTTACATATTTGGCAGCAGGATTACCGATACTAATCAGCAAAGAGCTTAAAGCAACACATGATTTTCTCATAGATAATGGCGTTGGCGTATCGGTATTACAAAAAGATATCAAAAACATAAAACATCTAATAGATAAAGTCGATTATGATAAGCTAAAAGAGAATGTAGATAAATTTCAGCAAAAGTTTTGCGTAGAAAGCAAGGCGTCTGAAATAATTAAAGCCCTGGGGTTGATTACTGGAAAACTATGAAAATATTAATTATTGCACCAAAATATAGAGCAACATATGGCGAATATTATGAGTTTCCTCTAGGACTCGCCTGCATTTCGGCGGTTTTGAAGCATGACGGCAGGGACATCTCTTGTCTTAACTTGAATCACCATATAGAGAGTTCACAAGACGCTGTCGTAGAGTACCTCAAAAATAACCATGTGGATATTATCTGTACCGGTGGACTTTCGGCACATTTCAATAAAATAGAAGAAATTGTAAAAACCATAAGGGCATTTAACCCTTCGATTAAGATTATACTTGGTGGTGGAATTATCAGTAGCGAGCCACAGCTGATTTTTGAGGCACTTGGTGTGGATTTTGGAGTTTTACAGGAGGGTGAAATCACAATTAGTGAGTTAATCACGGCCTTGCATAACAACTCTGATACTTCTAATATAAACGGTATTGTATATAAAAGTGAAAACGGTAAAAGTGTCATAACTACAGCTAGAGATTCTGTGGAAGACCTTGACGGGTTGCCATTTCCTGATTATGAAAGTTTTGAAGTTGATAAGTATCTAGATATGCAGATGCCAAATGATAATTATTATATGTATCCGTTTGATAAACCTAGAATCCTCCCTGTAATATCCACTAGATCGTGCCCTTTTAGCTGTACATTTTGTTATCACCCTTTAGGCAAAAAATATCGCAAAAACTCTCTCGATTATTTCTTCTGTTGGCTTGAGATGCTAGTTGATAAATATCAAATCAATATGGTTGCGATTCTTGATGAGTTATTCTCGGTAAACAAAGAGAGAATGATGGAATTTGCAGAGCGTATGAAAAAGTACAATTTGCTCTGGATTGCACAGATGCGAGTAGATGATGTTGATGATGAGACGCTTGAGAAACTAAAAGAGTCAGGTTGTTTTTATATCAGCTATGGGATAGAGAGTGCTGATGATACCGTGCTCAAGAGCATGAAGAAGAAAATGAAGATTTCATCTACAGATAGGGCTTTAGCACTTACCAGAAAACACAATATCGGCGTTCAGGGTAATCTGATATTTGGAGATCCAAATGAGACTACGGATACGGCTGAAGCATCACTTAAATGGTGGAAAGAAAATAGACGTTACCAGATAAATCTTGGGCTTATAGAGCCATATCCTGGTACTCCTATATATATGGATGCAGTAAGGGACGGCAAGATAAAAGATAGACTAGAGTTTATCAAAAAAGGGTGCCCTCCGATGAACCTTTCCAAAATGAGTCTTGAGGAGTACAATACTCTTGGCAGCAGTATCGTTACCATGTCTTTGGATAGCAGAATTTATGCAAAAGTAATAAAGAGCGAAAAGACACACGAGGCAGAGTTCAAAGGGAATGTATTTAAGTTTAGCATTAAGTGTCCGCATTGTGAGAATGAAGTAAGTTATGCAAATATGCATCAAGATGAGAAGGGTATCTTTAAACTCGGATGTAGAGTGTGTAATCAGCGTTTCGATCTTTCTCCTTTTGAAGTTTTCCCTGATAATTATAGTGACCTCGGCAACTCCGTTGCTAGAGTGAATGAGGCGATAGATGCACAACATAAAATATGCGTTATACCTTGCATAGACGAGGGTAGATATAATAGCAGTATGAGTGTGATTTTTGGTAACAAGTGGAAAAAGCTTAATGTGCAATATTATTTTGATGGAGATAAGGCAAAAATAGGCAAAAAATATTTTGACGGTGTAGTATCTGACTATCTAGACGGTAAGCCTCTCTTGGAGCTCGATGAAAGTTATAGTTTTTTAATTCCACCGACATACAAGATTGAAATATCGCAAAAGATAAAAGATTTTCTATTGTTACTTGGAATAGACGAGCAGAGAATTTTAAGGATTGTGCTTTGAACCCTCAAGGGGAGTATGTCGGCAAGACAAAATCAATAGTGCGTTACCTGCAACTAAAAAAATCTAATTTGAGTAACTCAGAGATAAAGCATGAATACGGATTGAATGATGGCGATACCGTCTATTTTAGTAGTGACCCAATTCAAAATGACGAAGAAGCAAGTTTTATAAAAGAGATACTTGATATGGCGCCAGCTGCCGTATATATCTATAATGAGATTTCGGATTATGATTTATCAGCTATCAAAGATAGGTCTATTTTTGTGCCTGAAGAGTCTTATATGGCTTTCCTTTTGATACCTGATTTTCATATATGGTTTTATGATGCTGATTATTTCACGCATCTACTATCCAATAGGAAGCTGTTTTTTTCTAGTTCATTTTTAGAGTTTATAAAAAATCCTCCATCTGAGAGTCTGCTGTACTTGGGAGAGCTTGCTTTTCAAAGTACTCCTTACGATTCACTAAAGTATATTTATGATTGTCCAAATGACTTGAAGAGTATGGAAGAGATAATTGGTTTTTATTATCGAGATTGCTTAACTGACGAAGATATAAACTTCCTAACAGGACGAAGCAGTTATCCTATTAATGAAGAATTTGTACTTAGAATTATCAATATTGCAATAAATAATAAAATGTATATTGAAAAGACAACCAGCTCCACTACAAAACACTTTAGAAAAGTATTAAACCTGGATACTAACACAACTCTTGAGTATGATTTTAAGAGAATCTTCTAAATGCCAGTCAAAAAGTATATCGCCTTAAGCAGGGTGACAAATCTAAAAGAGAATATCGCGTATTGCAATTTTGATGGCTATATTTTTGGTGATAGCTATGCAAGAGACAATTTTTTGGCGATTAATGGCACAGAGGCTGAAGCTATTTCATTTTTGCCAAACCAAGTTAGTGAAACTTATGACCTGTTTATAAATAGCGAAAGAAATTATATTGAATTTTTATTGCCGCAGGTTTTGGATGTATGCAGTATCAACAGTATTACAGTTTACGACGGCAACTCAACCGACACGACGATCGTAAGGCTTGATAAAAAAGAAATTATGTGTTTATTGGTTGGCGGCATAGTAAAGAAATATGCAAAAAAAATGGAATTTGGACTCGTGCCAACTTACACAAATGATAAATTGAGCAGTTTTTAAAAGATAGATTTTAACCATTTTGATACCGTCAGTAAAACATGGCTATTTATTTTGGCTGGCGGGTGCTCTACGAAGTTTGATTTTTCAGTCTATAAAATAATAGGAGAGCTAAAAAAATATGGCATAAAAACAGTTTTGTTATCACTAATCAACTGCACGGTTGATGTTGATGAGCTATATTTTGATGAAATATTGCAGTTTAACTCTTTAAGCCAGCTGGTAACAAAAATTTGTGAGATAGAACATGAAAAGATATTTTATCGAGGCTGGATGACCGAGTACTCCCTTGGAGCCTTTTTGTCCAACAACTTTAGCAATGTGGTTGTTTACCTAAAAGACTGTTTTTTTTCCGACCCAAAAATATATAAATTGCTTTTTGGTGTAGGAGAGGAGGAGTTTGAAGCTCTGATTGAGATTTTTAGAAATGCATCTGTGGTTGCGTCTCATTATGGAGATGGACAAGGGGCTATTTGGGCCAAAAGATATGGTGTCTCGCATGATAAATTTTTATTTCTACCTGAAATATGTGAAGAAGAGAGGTGGTTATATCCATCTAGAGTTTACAAAGATATTTCTATCGTACACGCAGGTAGCCTTCCTCCAACATCTATTCCTCAGGAGTTTTTTCCTACAAAGCCGTTTTTTGACGACATAAAAAGAATAACAAAAAAAACAGATGAGCTTTTTTTTGCATGTGTAGTTGCTGAAAAAGTGTATGATGGAATATTTGGAGATACTGCGTTTGCATATAAAGACTGGCTTTATGAGGACTTGGTAAATGACCAATTTTCTATAGTCAAAGGCAAGGATATGGATCCAAAAGTCATTGAAAAGTACCAATGGGGGGTTTTTGAACTATCTGATCACACCTCTATGGAAGAGTTAATAAAGTTCGCAATTCCGAGCAAATTTGCCTTTTATTTGGAGGCTGGATTGCCAATAATAGTCAATAAAAAAATATCTATGCTTGCAAATATAGCCGAGGAGTTTGGCATAGGGTTGGTTTTTGACAATGAAGAGGTGATAGATTTGGATGAAAGATTAAAAATGTCACAAGAACAATATGATGGTTTTGTGAGACGCACTGTGGAATATAGAGAAAAGTATCATAAAAACACATCAAGTGCTGTAGCAAAACTACTCAAAGCGTAAAAGTAAGGAAGGGAAATAAATGAGAGTCGCATTAGTAAAACCAAGAAACTTTAGACTGTCTATTTCAAAGGGAACCGTTAGGCTCCCATTGGGATTGGCCTATTTGGCCGCAGCATGCGAAGAATTTGGACATGAAGTCAAAATATTTGATACCGAACTTATGGATGGTGATGTAGATGGTATATGCAAAGAGATAGCCTCTTTTTCTCCTGAACTGGTAGGTTTTACCGCAACTACGCCTCTGCTCTTGGACGCAGATCAAATGTCTCAAAAAATAAGAGCGCTTCTTCCAAATGTCAAAACGCTACTTGGCGGACCTCATGTTTCATCAATGGGAAAGTATACACTCGAAAATACTGATTTTGATTTCGCCTGTCTAGGCGAGGGAGAAGAGGCTTTGCCACAGCTTTTGAAGTCAATTGAGGCAAAAAAAGCACCAGAAGGGATTGTGGGTATCATCTACAAAAAACACGATGGAGGCATCACAGGTTCTTTTGTAAAGGCTCAATGCAATATACATAAGATCAAGCTGCCCGCTAGGCATCTTTTGGATTTGAAGCAATATGTGGATCTACCTAGAAATATTATTGAGCAGCAGGATATGATTTTTACCGCTAGAGGATGTCCAGAGGAGTGCGCCTTTTGTATCTCTGCTGACGAGAGGCTTAGAATACGATATTCCGAGGATGTTTTAAAAGAGCTAGATGAGGTTGTTGTTAAGTATGGAACGAAGTTTTTGATAATTGGCGATGATACATTTACTCAGCATAAGCGCAAAACAATAGAGCTTTGCAAGGCAATAGTTGAGAGGGGTTACGGTATTAGATATATATGCCAGACAAGGCTTGACAGGATTGACCCTGAAGTCCTAGAGTGGATGGTAAAATCAGGCTGTTATGCAGTTTGTTTCGGAATCGAATCAGGTAGCAACAGGGTGTTACAAAGCATGAGAAAACACAATGACATTGAGAAAATAAGGCAAAATGTTCCTCTTATTAAGTCATTTGGATTCAATATGAGGGCTACGTACATCATGGGCTGGATAGATGAGACCGAGGAAGAAATTGAGGCTACTATCAGTTTGGCTGAGGAAATAGACGCTGATGAAAATGCGTTTTGCATCGCCACACCTTATCCTGGAACTGAGCTTTGGAATGAAGCTGTAAGGCGTGGCATGAAGACGAGTTTTGATGAACTATCAAAATTTCATTACTACAAAGAGATCGGCTACAACATGTCAAAAGTGTCTGACGAGAGGCTACTGGAGCTTCAGCAAATAGCGTTCAAAAGAGCGCCGTCTAGAGTTTATAAGGTTGATAATTGAGTAAATCTGAATATCATCCAGAGCAGATAGATATCGACCTTAGCGCTAGGTGCAATTTGTCATGCTCATTTTGTCATCTATCTTTTTTTGATCCAAAAGAGGCCGGAGATTTGTCATACGAAGGGTTTATGCGTTTAGAGCCTCTTTTTGCAGGCCTTAAAAAAGTTACACTTTTTAGTAAATTTGAACCATTAATGTGCAAAGATTTTCCAAAGATTTTTGCTGAACTTGCCAAGCACGATATCGAACTATATTTTTCTACCAATGGAATTATGCTAAACGAACAGATTGTAGATTTGTTAGTCGGCAGGCTTGATTATTTAACTGTCTCGGTCACTGGTTTTACTCCTGAAAGATACAAACACTTTATGGGCAAGGATTTTTTTCAAACTGTTTGCTCAAACTTGGAGCTAATAAATAGCAAGAAAAAGCAGCTAGGTACCGATAAGCCGAAGCTTAGGATCTCTACTGTCTGGATGAAAGATACTATTGATGATTTATGCCAAGCTGTCGATTTTGCATCACGATACAATTCGATTGAAGGTGTGCAGGTTACATCTTTTATAGCATATGATAAGCAAGATGTCTCACAGATACCGCTAGCGTCAAAAGACGAATTTGTACAATATGCGCATAATGCTAAAGAATATGCGATTAAAGAGGATATTAAATTAGTATTTCAAAGTGGTGAATTTGATGAAAATATTAGTAAAACAGAGAGGCTAGGTCATGTCGAGTGTGTAATGCCGTGGAAGAGGCTATCGCTACAAGCAAATGGCGATGTTTATCCTTGCCCTGTTGCTTATGAGCAGATAGGAAATTTTTTTGATACCGATATTCTTGATATTTGGAATGGTACCAAAATGCTTGACTTCCGCAAAAGAGTAAATGTAGATGTTGATCAAAATCCAGAATGCTCTAGATGTGTTCATTGTCGCCACAAATCTATTGCCATACAAAGTACAAATGATTTCTCGGATAGTGAAAAATTTATAGTTGGAATGAATAGAAAACAATAAGGATAAATATGGACTTGGATTTTACCCCGACTCACAGTGTGTATGATATAGAGCTGTTTTTATTGAATAATAATGACTTTGTGGTCTTGGGAACTGGTTTTGAAGCCACTAGAATCATTGCAAGACTGCAAAAGCATGGTAAGAATGTAGTTGGTGTTTTGGATTTTGATGGATTGTCTGGCCACGTATCTGGCACGCCTGCCATTGAGCTGGAAATAGCGATAAAAAATAAATACAAAATTATTGTTGCCTCTTTGCAAGATACAGACTCGCAAAACTGGGAGATAAGGGCAAAAGATAGATTGCTAAGTGCTAATCTGAAACCGTACGAGGATTTTGTCTGTTTAATGGGCTTTTTTATCGGCATGGAGCATCTTGATAGATATAGCAAGCTATTTGGTGGATTATTTCATAAGCACTTCCAAGAAAACAGAGACAAGTTTGAATCGACACTCTCTATGCTTGAAGATGAATACTCAAAAACAATATATACCAGAATCATAGAATACAAGCTAAAGGCAACAGAGCCTGGTCAGCTAAACGAGACGATGTTGCCATCGCCACTAGAGAGACTGAGTGAATTCGACAAAAAAATGGATGATGCAGATTTGAAGTTGTCGTATGAGATAGACGGTGGTTTGAGACAAAATGTACTTAGAAACCTTGCAATGCTGCCTTATAGCTATTTTGACATTGTTAAGCCAGACGGCAAGAAAGGTGTAATTGATGCTGGCGGCTTTAACGGAGATACTGCAGTAATGTTTGAAGCTCTGGGCGCAAAAGCTGTATACACATTTGAGCCAATCGACTCGTTATTTGAAAAGATGCAAAAAATCAGTAGCGCATCAAAGGTTGTAAAGGCCTATAAGTGCGGGCTGTGGGATACTACCAAAGTGCTTAGATTTACTACTCTTAGAAGAGAGGGCTATATCGGGATGGGGTCATTTGTGTCGGAGGATGGGGAAGATAGTATAGACGTCGTCTCGCTGGATGAATTTGTGAAGGAAAACAGTATAGAAGTTGTTGATTTTATCAAGATGGACATAGAAGGAGCTGAGATAGAGGCCTTGAACGGTGCTATTAAAACCATAGAGCGCTTTAAACCTGATTTGGCGATATGCATCTACCATGTCGATTCGCACCTGTGGGAGATACCGTTGTGGATCAAGAGCAATTTTCCAGGTTACAAACTATATGTTGACCACAAACATATTCATCCGGCGGAGACCGTTTGCTATGCCAAATATCGTAAATAAACTTGTTATACTGCTAATCGCTCCAAGATACTATGGTAAAGTTGGAGAACACTATGAGTTTCCAGTTGGGCTAGCATGCATATCATCTGTTCTAAAAAAAGCCGGCTTCAATGTTCTATGCGTGAATCTAAACCATGAATATCAAGATGACAAAACTGTAATTACGGAATTTATAGCAAATAATAAAATAGATATAGTTTGCTCTGGTGGGCTTAGTCAAAATTTTGCAATACTCAAAGAAATGTTCAGTATAGTAAAAGAGTTTGATTCAAATATTAAAACTATAATAGGTGGCGGGATTGTAAGTAGTGAGCCAAGGCTAATTATGGAAAACTTGATGGTAGACTTCGGTGTGTTAGGCGAGGGCGAGCATACAATTGTTGAACTTGTATATGCAATTGCATCTGGTGCTGATGACTTCTCCAAGATTGATGGTCTAGCTTATATCAATGACGACAAATTTATCAGGACTGGCGAGAGGGCAGCAATAGAGGATTTGGACTCATTGCCATTTCCAGATTACGAAGGTTTTGAAATAAGAAAGTATCTTGACATGCAGCTACCAAGTGATGCGTATTATTTTTATCCGTTAGATAATCCAAGAGTGATACCTATGATTTCAACTAGGTCGTGCCCCTTCAGTTGCAGCTTTTGTTACCATCCGATAGGCAAAAAATATAGAGTTTATTCTCTGGATTATTTTTTCAGATGGCTTGATTATTTGGTAGAAACATACTCGATAAATATGATTGTTTTGTTGGATGAATTGTTTTCTGTGAATAAAAATAGAATGATGGAGTTTGCAAGTAGAATCAAAAAATATAATATCAAGTGGATTCCTAATATGCGTGTTGATGATGTGGACGAAGAAGTGATTTTGGAAATGAAAAGTGCAGGAATGTACTATGCTGGATATGGTATTGAAAGTGCTTCAGATGTAGTGCTAAAAGGTATGCAAAAAAAGATTACGATTGCAAAAATTGAGAAAGCGTTAGAAGTTACACAAAAAAGCAAAGTAGGAATTCAGGGAAATCTGATTTTTGGAGATGCTACAGAAACATTCGAGACTGCTACAGAAACATTTGAATGGAGAAAAAGAAATCTTAAATACCAGATAAATCTCACAATGTTGATACCTTATCCTGGAACAAAACTTTATATGGATGCAGTAAGCAATGGCAGAATACAAGACAAGTTGAGGTACATAACCGACGGATGCCCAACCATTAATTTAGGCAAGATGTCTGTTGCAGAATATGGAACTCTCGGTAATAGCATACACTACAGCATGGTGGTTGATAGGATAGGTGCAAAAATTATTAAGTCCGTAGAAAAAGGTGTGCATCCCGTAAAGGGTAAATTATACGAAGCACTTATTGAGTGCTCTCACTGTCAAAAAAAAGTATCATATTCAAATTTTCACAAAAAAGATGATGATGTAGTTTGTTTGTGTTGCAAAGAGTGTAATCAAAAATTCTTTTTATCGCCTGTCGGTTTTTTCAGGTCTGAATTTGAGATTTTTGTTGAATTATTTGACTTGCTTGAAGAATCGCTGAGCGGCAATATAGAAGTTGCCATTATCGGACTTGTTTCCGAATACGAACTGGTACATTTTTTAAGCTGGATATTGCCTGGTAGATGGAAGCAGCTTAATATTAAATACTGTTTTGACGAAAAGGGAACTTCTAAGAATGGTAAGTTTTTGGATAAAGATGTTCTTGGTTTGGATGGGCTGCATAAGTATGATTTTTCGGAAACGGTGATTTTATTGCCTAGAAATGTTGATATTGATTGTAGCGTTAATAGCAGGATTTTTTATTTAGCTGAATGTATTAAATCATTTGCAGGGCTAATTAGGAAAAGTAATTGGTCAACATTGGCATGTGAAACATATACGTATAGACAAAATATAGCCAAAGAAGAGTTGCTAGGACTCGAGAATATTTCTAATATTGCTATATGTGGCACAGGTGAAGCTGCAAAAGAAGCTGTCAGATTTGCAAAACTGACAAATCTAAATATAAAATGTTTTATTGACGACTATAAAACTGGTCTATTCGATGAATACAATTTGCCGATAGTATGCAGAAAAACATACTTGCAAGATTATGCTCAAAGGGTTGATTTGGTAATTTTGGGGCAACAGCAAAAGGGTTTTGAAGATTTCAACATTAATAATTTGATGCGACTGCAATCGCTATATTAAACACAAAGAAACTTATGTCCACCTGCAAAAGAAAGTGTTTATATTTTAGTCAACAATACGCATCTATCGTATCTGTATTTGAAAAAGGCGGTATAGCTAACTCGTTTTGTATCGAGAAAGATGGCGAATATGCAAGGTACTTTTTCATAAAAAGAGATATTGCTTATGAGGTTGAAGGTTTGGAAAAAGAGAGATACTTCGACATCGTGACACCATTTGATTACGGTGGAATTAGCTACTCCTCAGTAGAAATATTGCCGTACTTTTTTGAAGAATTTTCCAAATGGTGCAAAGCAAATGCTATTGTTAGTGAATTTGTGAGATTTGACCCATGTCGTAAGTTTGATATTGATTCGCTTTCGGCATTTTTGGAAATTATCAAAATAAATGATTTGATATATATCGATTTGCAAGATGATTTTTGGCTCAACTATTCGAAGGGCAGGCGTTCTGATATAGCTAAAGCAAAAAAGCTCTCTTATAGTGTCGTTAATACAACAGTCGATGTTTTCCACCCAATATATATAGAGACGATGGTTAGAAATGGTTCAAATAGTTATTTCTATTTTTCCAAACAAGCTTTAGATATTTTGGTTGAGCAAGGTTTCGCAAGGGTATTTGGTGTTTTTGTTGAAGGGAGAGCCTTGTCTAGCATAGTTATACTAGATGACGAGACGCACTCTTACTACTTTCTTGGCGCCTCATCTTATGAGACTCTATCTTTTGATACGAATGCACTGTTGCTGCATGAAGTTGCTATGATACTAAAAAATGAGGGTAAGAGTCTGTTTTTCCTAGGTGGCGGCCGACAAGGTGTTTATGATTTTAAGAGTAGATTTTCCAAAAAAACTGCGCCGTATTATATAGGACGCAGGATTCACAATCAGGAAGTTTATAACGAACTAGTTAAACTTACGAAACACGATAAAAACAATTTTTTTCCACAATACAGAGAGAAGATAATATGAAGATACAAATAGGAATACATAATACTGGCCATTTCTCTTCAGTAGCTATAAGTGTCGATGGCAAGATAGTCTATGCCATCCCTGAAGAGCGACTAAGTCGAGTTAAGTTCGACAATCAATTTCCCTTTAGGTCTATAGAAGCGGGGTTGAAGATTTGCAACTTGGACTGGGATGATGTGGATGAGTTTTTGATAGCATGGAATCCATCCATCAACGCTTCTGAAAGATTTCGTGCTGGTTTTTCAAGATGGGTAGCACATCCAATGCAGAGGTTGTACTCAAATGTAAATGCAATACTGCCAAACATGACGGCAAAAGATATATCAGGTACGGAGCAGCTGCTGGAGTTTGATTCTCGAAAGCCGCTTCGCATCAAATATATTAACCACCACTACGCACACATCGGCATGAGCTATTTTACATCTGGTTTTGATGAGGCTGCTATATATATAGCTGATGGCTATGGTGAAAGCTCAGCAACAGTGTTTGCAAAAGCAAAAAATGATTCGATTGAGATAATAAAAGAGATAAAATTTCCGCACTCTTTGGGAATGTTTTACGCTACATTTACTGAGTTTTTAGGATTTGAACCAGAAAAAGATGAGTGGAAAGTTATGGGTGCGGCTGCATATGGCGATTACACAAGATATCTTGATGCGGTTTGGAAAACAGTTCTAAACTCGGACGATGGCAATTTTGAGTTGGATTTGAACTATTTTAACTTTTACAACTACGACTCTAATGGCTACTATTCTCAAAAAATGGTCTCTCTAATCGGGGATCCAGAGGCTCTACGAAGTGACGAACAAGCCGTGTTTGATCTGGCTGCAGCGGTCCAATATGTTTTTGAAGATATATCTTCCAAGCTCCTTTCATGGTTGCACTCTGTTACTGGAGCCGAATCTATCTGTCTTGGTGGCGGCACAGCGATGAACTGCCTTTTTAACGGCAAAATAGAGAGTAAAACACCTTTTTTGTATACGTATATTCCTTTTGCGCCAGATGATGTCGGGAATGCTGTGGGGGCGCTTCTATGGGAAAATAAAAAGCACCAGAGTGGTCTATTATCATATCATGGTGGCTCTTTTGATGTAGAAAATATAACTACACTGTTGGATAACTATAAAATAAAATATACAAAATATGATTGGGAAACACTATACGAAATAGTTGCTACTCTTCTATCTGAATCTAAAATTATTGGTTGGTTTCAGGATGGCTCAGAGTTTGGACAGAGGGCCCTTGGAAACAGAAGCATTTTGGCTGACTCTCGGGACGCTAGAATGAAAGATATTATAAATTCGGCAGTTAAATACAGGGAAGCTTTTAGGCCATTCGCTCCTGCTATCATGGATGAGTTTGGGGATGAATACTTCGAGGAGTACAAATTTACTCCGCATATGGAGAGAATACTACGCTTCAAAGAGCGAAGGTTGGAGCTGTTGCTCATGCTGATGGCACAGGACGGTTGCAGAGTGTGACCAAAAAAAGCAATAGCAAGTTTTATTCTCTGCTTCATGCTTTCAACCAAAAGACAGGTGTGCCGATATTGCTTAACACCTCCTTTAACCTTGCTGGAGAGCCTGTTGCTTATTCGCCGACTGATGCGATTAGAACTTTTTATAGTAGCGGCTTGGATGCTTTGGTTTTGGAGAATTTTTTAATTTTGAAAGACAATATATGATTTTGGATGCAGGATCAAAGCTAGTTTATCATTATGATAGATTAAGCGAACTATTTAATAGCGGTCAAACTAGACCCGTTCATGTGACTGTTGGTCTTACCAACTACTGCAATCACAAATGCACTTGGTGCTATATAGATTTTGTAAAAGATATAAAACATAGAGTTAATGCTGATTTTGACAAGATGCTTTTGGCTCTGCAAGATGCTAAAAGTATGGGCGCAAAAGCTATGACTTTGGTGGGTGACGGCGAGCCTACTCTCTACCCTAGGTTTGCCGAGTTCGTAGAAACAGCCTCCCGAATGGGTTATGATATAGGCCTCTTTACAAACGGCGGATGGAAGGACGATGCGGTCACGGAAGCAATCATTAAAAATCTTCGCTTTGTGCGTTTTAGCGTAGATGCTGCAACACATGACAAACATAAGGCTACACATCTTACAAATGATTTTGAGCAGGTGTTAGAAAACATATCTTCAATCAGCAAAAATAAACCATCAGGTCTAGCTGTTGGTGTGCAGTTTGCTGTTAATGAGCACAACATTGATGATGTTGTCTCGGCAGCCAAGCTTTACGGTGAGATAGGCGTTGATTATATATCCTATAAACCTGTTTACAAAAATGATCTAAATGAACAGCATGCCGAAAATATGGTACAAGCCGAAAAACTCAAAAATGCCCTACAAGAAGCTAAACAGTTTGAAAATAAAAACTTTGGTGTTTATTGGAAGAGTTGGCAAATGGAGAGTTTGGTTTATGATAAAAACTCGTCTAGGGGCTATGATAAATGCTTGGCAGTTTGGCTATCACCCTATATAGACGAGGACGGCAGGGTAGAGTTTTGTGGGAATCTAAAGGGGCGAGGCTTTACGATAGGAAACATCTATGAAAAGAGTTTTAAGGATATTTGGGGAAGCAAAGAGCATCTCGATAGCGTTGTCAGAATAGATTTGGAACAGTGTCCTAGGGGCTGTAAGTTACATGGTATAAATCTAAAATTAGCTGAGATACAAAGCATGCCGCAAGAAAGGCATGGAAGCTTTATATGATAGATAAATATAGACTAGACTCCCATAAATTCCACTACCACGCTGATGCTATATCTGATTTTTTGCGAGACAAAGAGGCTAGACCTATCTATGTAGAGATATCTCCTACAGGTTTTTGTAACCACCACTGCGTCTTTTGTCACTACAACTATCTGGGGCATAAAGGTCTTTTCCCTGATGGCAGAATGTCTTCGTTATTGGACGAATTAAAGACTTTGAATATCAAAAGTGTTGTTTTTGCTGGAATTGGCGAGCCGACGCTGCACAAAGAGACAGTGCCGGCAATCATAAAAGCAAAATCGTTAGGTTTTGATGTCGCTATGAGTACCAATGGTGCTCTACTCAAGGATCAAGATTTTGATGACTTAGCAAATACTTTAACATGGATTAGATTCTCTTTTAATGCCCCAAATGCAAAAGATTATGGAGTAATGCATAAGACAAAAGAGAGCGATTTCGATTTGGTACTTTCAAATATTTCAAAGCTTGTTGAGGCAAAGAGAAGAAGCAATAGCAGTATTACACTTGGAATGCAGTACATCTTAATGCCACAGAATGTTGATGGAATAGGCGAATTTGCCAGAAAAGTCAAAGAGATAGGTGTTGATTATCTAGTCATAAAACATTTTTATCCACACTCGAGCAATGACTTCAAAACACAACCAGAGTTTCCACCTCATACACTGATGAAAGAGCTTTTTGATATATCAATGACGATTAGCGATGATAATTTTTCGTTTATAGTAAGAAGCCCTGATGTGCTTATAGAAGAGAGGGCTTATGATAAATGTTACGGTTTGCCATATGTTCTGTATATTAGAGAAGATGGGGATGTCTACTCTTGTTTTGCGTATCAAGATGACAAAAAGATGGTATTGGGAAATATTTTCCAAGATTCCATGGTTGGTATATGGGGTAGTAATCAAAAGGCATCGGCTATCGGTTATATTAACAATTGTATAGACAAGAAGACGTGCCAGCCAAGCTGCCGCCATCATCAGATAAATAACTATCTATGGAGCTTAAAGCATCCACCAGAACATGTTAATTTTATATAGGGTTTTGAATGATAAAGTATGTCGATCTTGGTGTGAGTGAAGCAGAGTTTGATAGCGAAATAGTCCAACTCTTAAGACCAATTTTTCTTGGAGGCAGTTTTGTCGGAGGGGCGCAAATAGGAGATTTTGAGATCAACTTTGCGAACTATTGCGAAGTGGACTACGCACTTTCCCTAAATAGCGGAACGGACGCTCTTATATTGGCATTGCGAGCACTAGAAATCGGTAGCGGTGACGAGGTAATAACGGTTGCGAACTCATTCATCGCTACGGCAAACTCCATCGTTATGGTTGGTGCCAAGCCGGTATTTGTTGATGTAAATGATGACTTACTAATAGATCCTTCAAAAATAGAAGCTGCTATAACACCAAAAACAAAGGCGATTATGCCTGTGCATTTAACAGGGCTTGCTTGTGATATGGACGAGATAAATGCTATTGCAAAGAGAAATGGCCTGTATGTGATAGAAGATGCTGCCCAAAGTGCAGGTTCACTATATAAAGGTAAAAAAACCGGCTCTCTCGGTGATATAGGATGTTTCTCTTTGCACCCTTTAAAGAATCTAGGCGGCGTGGGAGATGGTGGAATTATTACCGTCAATGATAGAAATTTAGCTGACAAAATCAAAACCTTGAGAAATCATGGTTTGAAAAATCGCGATGAACAAGAGTGTGTTAGCGGTGTAAGTAGGCTTGATACTATAAATGCGGCTATTTTGAATTACAGGCTAGCATCTGTTGATAGGATAGTTAGTGATCGGCGTGCAAAAGCTTCACTTTATGATGAGCTTTTATGTGATATACGATTTGTAAAGACTCCGATAGCCTATAACGACAGATTGCATAGCTACCATGTATATGTTATCAGGGCTGATAAAAGAGATCTTTTGATGGACTATCTACTGCAAAATGGTGTCGAGACAAAAATCCATTATCCTTTGGCAATTACCCAGCAAAAACCGTATATAGACAGCAAAATACTAGAATCCACACAAAAATTATCAAAACAGATATTGACCCTTCCGATAGCCAATGTGACCGATGATGAGATCAAAACTATTACCTCCTTAATAAAAGGTTTTTTTAAATGAAAATATTGATTATAAAACTAGGACATTCAGAGACCCTTGACCCAGAGGTCGGAAGAGTCAGTTCCCTTGGAGATGTCCTTAGAACAACACCTATGCTTTTTGCTATAAAAGAAAAATATCCTGAGTCAAAAATTACTTGGCTTGTAGATGAAGCACCGTATCCATTACTAAAAGACAACCCATATCTAGATCGAATTTTGGTCTGGGATAGCTTTGTAGGCTTTCAGCTTATGGGTGAGAAGTTCGACATGGTGATCAATTTAGAAAAGATCGGCGGACTTTGTGCGATTACAAACAGAATAAATGCATGGAAAAAATATGGTTTCAGATTTGACGAAATTAGCGGATCGTATAGCATATATGATGGGGCTGAATATGCGTTAGAACTCTGCACAAAACACGATATCAAAAAAAATAACGACAAAACTTGGCAGCAGGTTTTGGTGGAAATGATAGGTTGTGAGTGGAAAGAACAGCCTTATATAGTTGGATAAAAACCTCAAGGTGAGATCAAATTTGACATCTGGTTTAATCACAAAGTAGGACCAAAATTCCCCGAAAAAGCATGGGGCGATGAGAACTGGAAAGAGCTAGATATGCTTTTGTCCAAAGATTCTTTTAGTATCGATTGGCAGCAAGGACTTGATAATCTGTATGGTTATATCGAGTGGATAAGCTCTTGCGGAATGCTTGTTACAAATGACAGCCTAGGACTTCATATAGCACTTGCTCTTGGGAGACCAGTTGTGGCACTGTTTGGCCCTACAAACGCAAAAGAGGTGCATATGTACAATAACAGTATTTATATGCAAAAAGAGTCCATAAGAGATATTTTGCCTAGCGAAGTAAGTAGCGCTGTTAAGAATATCATAAAAGCTGAATAATGAGCTGTATGAAGCCAGTTGATTTGGGGCACATTGATATTTATGATAGGCATAAGGCTAAAACCCTTTTCTTTAAAACGCTTACTAGGCGAAACTATAGAAACTATTCTGGAGCTATACCGTTTCTAGAATCCCTCTCCGTGCAGAACAAAAAAATAATACTGCATGGTGCAGGTTGGCACACTGCTCAGATGCTTCATAAGGCATCTGATACGCTAAGGGAGTCTATAGTCGCAATAACTGACGCCAACAAGGCTGGTTCTTCGCTTTGTGGTTTTGACATATTGCATCCTGACATGTTGTCGTCCTTGGAGTTCGATTGTGTATGTATGTCGACAGATATATACCAAAAACCGATGAAGAGAGAGCTGGTAAGACATGGTGTAGCACCTCTCAAAATCATCGACCTGTACAGGCCGAGCCGAATTGAATCGAATGATTTTATAAATAATAAATTATGCAATGACAAGATAGACATAACTTTAAAAGAGATAGCAAAATCCAAAAATCCGTGCATAGTTGTAAGCAACTCAATGGGGCTCAACCATCCAAGATTATTAAAATATTTAGCTAGAGAGTATGACCTTTTTGTATTAACATCAAATTCAAAAATACAATCAATAGACATCAAAGAGTTTTCAAATCTTTTTCGTGTATGCCTTTTTGATTCTGTATCTGATTTGGTATATTTGACAAGGAGGCTTGACAAGGGATTTGTGATCACTATCAACGGTATCTACTGGAACTCGCTAGGTGCTGTAGTTACGCTAGCTACTAGCCGACCGTCTTTTACGCTATTTGTTGATTTTCTAAGCAGCGCCTATGCTTCCAAAGACAGGTTGATTGCTTTGTGCGATGCACCAAATGAGTTATTTGCTGAGAATGTTTTATGGAGATATAGCAGGGGTGTTATTTTTAAGGAGAGCTATGAGCTTGCAAGCCCGATAATCGATAAGTTTGGACCGAAAAATAGTCTACAATTTCTTGACTATTGTGACGGTGAGATAGAAGTAGGTGATAGCAAAATTAGCGATGCCCATTTATCTTTTGTCTATGCTGGCGGGCTTCTATCGCAAAAGGCTGGAGACCCAAACTGCAACCACCATCTCTCAATCCGTACGATAGCAAATACTTTGATTGCCAAAGAGCATAGTTTTACTATCTACAATGCTTATGACGAAGGACTTACGGATGATTGGGAGTATTACAAAAATATTAATACTACAAATTTTGAATATCAATGTGCAGTGCCGATAACAGACCTCGCCAAAGAACTTGCAAGATACGATATCGGTGTTGTTTTGTTTGACTTCTCGGCAGATGGAGTTGAGAATAGAAACTACTACAAACATGGCGGTTTCTCAAAGATTATGGCGTATATTGAGGCTGAGTTGCCGATAGTTATCTCAAAAGAGACTGAGT
The DNA here is from genome assembly GCA_964577355.1 of uncultured Campylobacteraceae bacterium. Lineage (GTDB taxonomy): Bacteria > Campylobacterota > Campylobacteria > Campylobacterales > UBA6016 > CAZNYV01. The sequence goes on along the minus strand of CAZNYV010000009.1, from coordinate 5,857 downwards.
TTATGGCTGCTTTGATTGAAGAGTATGAGATAGGTATTGCTGTAAAATGGGATAATATTGATAAAATACCAGAGCAATTAACACAAGAAAATATCATTAAATGGAAAAGTAACATAAAGCGTGTCAAGCATGATCTTTCATATGGTCATAACATTAAAAGGCTTGTTGCTTTTTTGGATGAATGTTTATAATCAAAGTACATATTATAAGACCTAATAGATCTCAATGCTAGGAGAAAAGATGGATAAGGTTTCCATAAACAGTTTGGTAAATAAAAATGTTCAAATAATTATTTATGGATACGGATACAATGGTATGGCGTTGGAAAAACTTTTGGTAAGTTTTGGTAGTTCTGATTACAAAATAGTAGACGACAAAAATGACAATGAAAGATTTTCAAAAATCGAAGACTTACTGCATAGTATAGAGGCTGTTGTTCTTATATCAATAAGCGATAGCAACATTTCCGATTTTATAAAAAACAGATGTCTATCTTTTGGGTTTCATAACATACACCTAATCTCCGAGTTTGATTTTAGAAAAGAACTGCTTGATATGGGGTTTAGAAAGGCCAGCTCGGGTGTAAAATATGAGCATGACTGTCCAATATGCGACAGCGACAGCTCACAATACTTTATAAATATGTATGAATATGAACTTGTCAAGTGTGTAAACTGCGAACACATCTATGTAAAAAATATGAACGATATAAATCCGATTAACTTTTATGAGGACAATATGGATTATTACAGAAATATTTTTTATGATGGTTTGGAAAATTTCAAGTCTGATAATTTTTTGGAACCAGATAGCTATATTTTAAATAGACTTGAACTAATCAATAGCTTTTTGAGTACGCATGTTGAAGAAGATAGGAGGGCGAACTTCTTGGAGCTTGGATGCTTGGACGGAAGGCTACTTTTTTATCTAAAACAGCTAGGTCTAAATGTATATGGATGCGAGGTAAACAGACCAGTTGCACAATATGCACAACAAATATTGGGCATAAGTATTCAGACTGATGAGTTGTCTAATTGTAAGTTTGAAAATGATTTTTTTGATTATATTTTTTCATCACATGTGCTTGAGCACCTAAAATATCCGGTGGAAGAGATGAAATTAATGGCAAAACTACTGAAAACCGGAGGCCGCTCCATACATCATTTACCTTGCGGCGAAGATGATTACGAAAATAGCCACCATCTTCATTTTTTCTCTAAAAAGTCCATTATTGAGTTGCATATGCGCCTTTTTGGCAATGTAGAACATTTTACTACATTGGCTCAAAGAGGCGACGGCTCTGTTTATGATGTTATTACGACTATGTCAATAAAGAAAGGCGACTAGGTTGCTAATTTCAATTATATTGGACAACTACAACTACGCCACATATCTAAAAGAGGCGATTGAGTCTGTTTTGTCACAAACTTATGAAAAGTTTGAGCTTATCGTAGTTGACGACGGATCTGTTGATGCCTCAAGCGATGTTATTGCAGAGCATGCTTCAAAAGATACCAGAATCAGACCCATTTATAAACCAAATGGCGGTCAGGCGTCGGCATTTAACGCTGGATTTGCGGTGTCAAGCGGGGATATTATCTGCTTTTTGGACTCTGATGACTATTTTGCTCCAAATAAGCTCGAAGAGATAGCCCAGCTTCACGAGCAAGGCTACGATTATATTTACACTGACAACCAATCTGTGGACAGTGGCGGCAACTTTTGCTCGGACAACATCAAGAGATATGCCTATGATGGGCAAAATCTTTTTCTAGTGTATTATCTTTCAAAATATCCTGGCAATGTTACATCGACTATTTCGTTGACAAGAAAACTAGCTGACAAAATCTTTCCTCTACCGAACGAACAAGATTGGAAGATACAGGCTGATGATGAGATTGTATTTCAAGCTGCGATGATGTCACGAGCAAAGTTTTTAGATAAAAAATTGACATATTATAGAATCCATAATAGCAATGGTCATTATGGCAAAAAAAGAAGTTGTGACTATAATTATGAACTTTTAAAAAAGAGAAATAACCTCAAAGATATTGCATTGGCAAAAATGGGAGTTACAAAAACTTTTCTGAGTAATTCATATAATCTGATTGCTGAGTTTGATACTCACAGGATTGTTGACGACCAGCTTTTTGGTCTATATATGAATGTTTTATGGTATCAGATGGATTTGCCGATATTAAACAAGTTAAAAGCAACTATCGCACTTTATAAAAAATTTAAAGAGAAACAATGAGCAGTTTGGAACAGGCTAGAGAGCTATATTTATACAAAGAAAAAAACCCAAAAAATTATCCAAAAACAAAAGATAGAACACTAACAAAACGAGGCGTACTCTGGCTTGGACAGACATGTAATCTGAGTTGTTTTTTCTGTTATTTTGCCGAGAGAATTGCCGATAAAAGTCATCCAGAACATCAGTTCATGAGTCTTGAAAAGGCAAAAAATATTTGCCATACTCTCAGATATGTGTATGGCAATAATGCAATAGATATCCAAGGTGGAGAGCCGACGATTTATCCTCAAATACTGGAACTTATAAAATACTGTAGCGAGATAGGATTAGAGCCTACGCTAATAACAAATGCAATCGTGCTTGCAAATGAAGATTTGTGTCAGAAATACAAAGATGCAGGGGTAAAAGATTTTCTCGTCAGTATCCACGGTCTTGGCGAAGTATATGACAAGGTTGTTGGGCTTGAAAATGGCAGCAAGAAGCAGATGAAAGCTCTGTATAACCTGCAAAAACTAGGCATTGATTTTAGGCTGAATTGCACCATGACAAAAGAGGTTGTAGATGAGTTGGAAGATATAGCGTCGCTTGCTATTGATGTCGGTGCTTTGGCTGTTAACTTTATCGCTTTTAATCCATTTGCAGACCAGCAAGAAAAAAATGGTAGAAGTGCTGTAAATGTACCGAAATATTCAGAAATAAAAAAGCATTTAACCGTTGCGATAGATAGGCTGGAAGAGGCTGATATTGAGACAAATGTAAGGTATCTGCCATTATGTATGCTTGAGGATAGACATCGCAAAAATGGCTACAACTTCCAACAACTCAGCTATGACCATAGAGAGTGGGATTTCAACTCTTGGACATGGACTACGAGGTTCAATCAACGAAGTGCATCACCTGAGCTTGACCGTCCTATCCCGATTCTTTTGTATGAAGTAGGGGAAAACAACGGAATCTCTTTTGGCGAAGCTGAAAAGCATGGCAATCCTGTGCATTATCTAAAAGAGATAAACTTAGAGGAGCATCTACTCAAGCTCTTTAGTGCTGGTTTTGATAAAGAGCATCTATATAGACAAAATGGAAAATTAAGAGCAGAGAAGCACTGCAAATATGAGCACAATGAGGTTTGTCAAAAATGTTCTCTACAACCTATATGTGACGGTTTTCACAATGATTACGCAGTTATTTTTGGCACTTCGGAAGCTACTGCAATCGGTGGCGAAATTGTAGATGACCCGAAATATTTTATAAAAGAGCAGGCGAAGATTGTTTACTAAGTCGCTTGAAGCTATCAATAGACACAGTGTGGATGGGGTGCATCATATAGGGCTTGCCAAAATGCCACTTGTCTCTATTGTTATCACAAACTACAACTATGCTGTTTTTTTAGATGAGTGTATCGGCTCTTGTCTTGCTCAAGACTATGAGTTTTGCGAGGTCATATTAGTAGACGACCGCTCTAGCGACCATTCAAAAGAGATATACTCAAAATACAGCGACAAGATAAGGATAGTAGAGCAAGCTACAAACAGAGGTCAGCTTGCCGCATTTTTTGCCGGACAGAGTGTTGCTAATGGTGATTTTACCGTCTTTGTTGACGCAGATGATTTTTTGGACACAGACGCTGTGTCAGCACATCTCTATCTGCATCTATTCCAAAAGCCACCAGTAGGTTTTACTTGCCTTAGGAATAGACAAGTGTCAGAGAACTCGGCTACTATTAGTGATTTTCATATGGATTTTCAGAATAATTCTCAAGAGGTGACCTATATTGCCCCGCGCGTAATACATACGCCTACTTGGAGCTGGAGTACTACGAGTGCGATGTGTTTTAGAGCTGATCTTTTACGCCTGATAGCTACAGAAAATACGGAAGAGTTTAGGGTGTGTGCAGACTATTATGTTGTACATTTTGCCAATTTGCTTGGCGGGAGCATGTTGTTTGACAGGGCGAAAGCAAACTACAGAAGGCACGGTAAAAATAACTTTTCAAAAAACTTTGTCATAGGCGGACACCGTCCGACGGGGCACGACAAGTACCATGCCCACCCGTCTCAAGAGGCTTTGCAAAAAGAGCTTTTAAGCAAACTAATCGACGAAAGAGAGAGATTTGAGCCCTATTTTCCAAGCTTAGAGCGATATGCTGAGAGTGTACTTTTTGTTGCTCCGCTTTCATTTGTAGTTTCTAATTTTAATGTAGACAGTGAGCTCAAAAATGCTTTGACAAAAAAAGTATCCGATATCGAAAAACAAAAAAAAGAACAAATAACAATCAAAAAATGGGCGATTAGGTGGTTTAATTTGCAAAATAAATATTTGAGAATAAAAACCTTTAAAAACAATCTACAAAATATGTATGGTATACGGGAGAAATTGTGATTAACAAACGCATCCTAATAACAGGTGGAGCAGGTTTCCTCGGTTCACACCTTTGTGATAAATTGATAAATCAAGGGCACGAAGTGCTGTGTGTGGATAACTTCTTCACAGGCACTAGAAGAAACATAGAGCATCTGTTGGATAATAAAAGATTTGAGCTTATGCGTCACGATGTGACATTTCCGCTGTATGTTGAGGTGGATGAGATATACAACCTAGCCTGTCCAGCTTCTCCAGTTCACTATCAGTTTGACCCGGTGCAGACAACAAAGACAAGCGTAATGGGTGCAATAAATATGCTTGGACTTGCAAAGAGAACAAAAGCAAAAGTTCTTCAGGCATCAACTAGCGAAGTGTACGGCGACCCAGAGATTCACCCTCAGCCAGAGAGCTACAAGGGAAGTGTAAATCCAATAGGTATCAGAGCTTGCTATGATGAGGGCAAGAGATGTGCTGAGACGCTGTTTTTTGATTATCATAGACAACACAATGTCAAGATAAAAGTGATGAGAATATTCAATACCTATGGACCAAGAATGCATCCAAATGACGGCAGGGTGGTAAGCAACTTCATAGTCCAAGCACTAAGAGGTGAAGACATAACAGTTTATGGAGAAGGCAACCAGACTAGGAGCTTTTGCTACTGTGATGATTTGCTAGACGGTATGATGAGACTAATGAATTCTGACGACTCTATAATAGGGCCTATCAATATAGGAAATCCAACAGAATTTACCATACTAGAACTTGCACAAAAAGTGATAGAGCTAACAAACTCAAAATCAAAAATAATCTATATGCCATTGCCGAGCGATGACCCAATGCAGAGAAAACCTGTGATAGACTTAGCCAGAGAAAAACTAAGTTGGGAACCAAAGATACAGCTAGAAGAGGGGCTTGTGAAAACTATTGGATATTTTGAACAGCTTATGAAGGAAAAGAATGCAATATAAAATTGAAGACATCTCATATACAGTTACGGAATTCTGCCCTGGACCTTGTAGATATTGTTCTATGTGGGAGTTGCCAAATCGCCAGAAAGAAGAGCTGACAAGTGCAGAGTTGGACTCTATATTTGGTTCAAAATACCTAGACCTCAAAAAGGTACATATCACAGGTGGTGAGCCACATTTGACGAGTACATACCTCAGAGCAGTTGATAGCATTTACAAATACCATACAGATGTTATAATTGATACGCCTATTACTCGATGTTTACCAAAC
>CAZNYV010000008.1:0-29278 GCA_964577355.1 uncultured Campylobacteraceae bacterium | reverse complement strand
CCCAGAACCCATTATAGTCTGTTTTGATTAGCTTGCCTTTGTTGTAAGCATTATAGACATGCCCCTCACTAGTGATAGCTTTTATTTCGCATAGATTATGATATTCTGCTATTTTTTGCAATACAAATAACATCAAATGATGCGGACGAAGCCCCTGAAGTTTTTCGTAAAATCCCTCACAAGCTCCCTGCCCTGTTCACTTGCTGGACCTTGCATGCAGCCGATAAAAATACCATAGCTATCATCAATTCGTATAAAATTGAAATTGAGTGAAAACAGCATCCTGCCAGCAGAATCACTAGCTAGCACAAATATCTCGCCCTCATTTGCGAACGATGGCTCGCGAGATAGCGCCAAGGTCGCAAAATCATCAGCATCAGTAGAAAAACAGGCCTTTGCCAGCTCAAAATATCTATCCACATACACGGATTTTATGAGCTTTTCGCTCCAGTTATTTTTTGTAAATTCATAATGATTCTCAATGTATGCCAAACGATCTGAAAGTTTGAGTGTAGAAAACAAATATGGTCTAAAAATCTTTTCGTACTGCCTTGGATTCGCTTCTATGATTGGTGCTAGTTTTTTATCTTCAAAAATCTCAGCCACACCTTCTACATATTTTCTACCGCGGACAGATACTTTGAATATAAATCTAACTCTTTTTCTAGCTGAGTCAGGATAAATCAGTTTTGCTATTTCATATAAATTCTTCATAAAAGCCATTTTAGCCGTTTTTGATTGAATTCAAACTATAATTGCCTTCGAATAAACAGGGGAAATATGAATTTTTTAGATGTCATCAAGCTTACCATTGTAAAAGCACTTCTTGGATTCAGGTTGACAAGTATAAATATATTGCAAAATATTTTATTTAATCAATCCAGCAATCCAACCAAAATCCTCATTCATAGAATCGGTACATTTGGCGATTCTATCGTTGCATTACCAGCTATTGCCTCTATCAAAAAAGCATTCCCAAATGCCAAAATTGACTTCGTAACCACACATGCCACAACAATCAATTTGTCAACCATCATCCAAGATGGAGTTTTTGATGAAATATACCTAATAAGCAAAAAGAATCGCTCCACAGAACTCAAAAAGCTAAAACAAAACAACTATGACCTATTTATAGACATTCCTCAGAAATATGGTTTATACAAAAGTGTTCGAAATATGTTTTTGGCTAGATTTTATTTAGGAATCAGATCTGGGTTTGGCTGGGATATGGGCATAACAAAAGTTTTTGCCAAAACACAAATGCTTTTCTCACCACCACAAAGAGAGGTTGACAGATTTTTGACCACTCTTGAGAAAAATAGAGTAGTGCCGCATATGGAATTTCCATTGAGGATTACGAAACCAACACCCACTGATATTAACACTGACAATCTTGATATGCAAAAAACAATAGCTTTTTGCATTGGTACAAATGTTCCAGCAAATGAGTGGAATACGGCAAACTGGAGCGCTCTCGCTAAGTTGTTAACCCTAGAGGATTACACTATAGTGCTGATTGGTGGTAAACAAGAGAGAGAAAAAGCCATCAAAATAGCAAGTGTGCATACCAATATTATTGATTTTTGTGGCAAACTATCCATATCAGAGAGTGCATATATGCTTTCAAAATGTGCTGTTTCAGTCTGCCATGATACTGGAGCCATGCACTTATCATACGCCGTAGGAATATATACTATTGCCATTATGAGCACTAGACAACCCTATAGCAAATGGGCGCCTCCAGCACATCTTGGAGAAGTGATTATCCGCCAACTTGAGTGTAGCGGATGTTTCAAAACCGAGTGTAACGATAATATATGCATAAATCTAATAACAATCAACGATGTATTAAAATCAATAAAAAACACCGGCAAACCATCAAATGCTCTTTAACTCATACACCTTCATATTCTTCTTCCTGCCTGTTGTTTTGGTTGGATACTTCTGGCTATCAAAGAAGAGACTAACAACAGCTTCAAAAGCTTGGTTGGTGTTTGCTTCACTATTCTTTTATAGCTGGTGGAATGTAATATATCTTCCTTTGATACTAGGCTCTATACTATTTAACTTTGCAGTAGGTTCTACTATTTCAAGGTTACTGCTAAACAATGCTTTAGTTAAGGCTCAAAGCTCAAATGCTATTGCAACTAACAATGCAAATGGCAGTACTACTCACAAAGTAGAGAATAAAGATGCAGATTTGCTTTCAGATACTGGCTCAACCAAACCTAGAGTCAACGCTAAACATACCATATCCCCAAAAGCTCTCTTGGTATTTGGTTTGGTTTGCAACATATCTCTTCTTGGTTATTTCAAATACACAGACTTTTTTATCTCAAATACAAATGTCATTATTGGTAGCCATATTGATTTGCTCCATATTGTCCTACCTCTTGGTATTAGCTTCTTTACCTTTACTCAAATAGCATATCTAGTGGATGCATATAGGGGTGAGGTAAAAGAGATGGACTATCTCAACTACACTCTATTTGTAACCTTCTTTCCCCATCTATTGGCTGGACCTATACTTCATCACAAAGAGATGATGCCTCAGTTTGACAATATTAGAAGCAAGGTTCTGAACTACAAGAACTTATCCCTTGGGCTATTTCTGTTCTCTATAGGATTATTCAAAAAAGTAGTCATCGCTGACACATTTGCTGTCTGGGCAAATGCTGGGTTTGACACTACGGTAGCTTTGAGTTTATTTGAAGCATGGGCAACATCTCTAAGCTATACATTTCAACTATACTTTGACTTCTCTGGTTATACAGATATGGCTCTAGGTGTAGCTTTGATGTTCAATATCAGACTTCCATTCAACTTTAACTCTCCATACAAGGCATTGGACATTCAAGACTTCTGGAGAAGGTGGCATATAACACTCAGCAGATTCCTTAGAGACTATATCTACATTCCATTAGGTGGAAATAGATTAGGAGAGTTTAGGACATATGCCAATCTGTTTACTGTATTTCTCATAGGTGGACTATGGCATGGAGCTTCTTGGATGTTTGTTATTTGGGGAGCTATGCATGGGGCGGCAATCGTACTTCATAGATACTGGAGTGAGAATGTCAAGCCAAAGATAAAAGAGACACTAGGCAAGTCAAGAGAATACACATTTGGCAAATGGGCTACAGTTATCGCTTGGTTCATTACTTTTAACTTTATAAATTTGACTTGGGTATTTTTTAGAGCAAAGGATATGGATAGTGCTATAAATGTGATAGGTGGGATGGTTGGTGGAAATGGGGTGGTGATGAGTGAAAATTATTTTTTAAAACTTCACTTCATGCGACATTTCATAGAGCTTCATCCAGGACTATTTCGCATTTGCAATGTGGATAGTGACACTGTCATATACTCCGTCTCTGCATTCATACTGGTGTTGTTGTGTAAAAATTCCCAACAGAAAATATCTCACCTAACCCCATCATGGAAGTCACTTACCTTTATGCTAACACTGTTGGTTTATTCTATATTCAATCTATCAAAAGTTAGTGAATTTTTATATTTTACTTTTTAGGAAATTTTTTGAACTATAAAAAATATGCGCAAATCACAATTGGTGTATTGCTTTTTCTGCTTGTCTACAATGGTATTGTTTGGCATTTCTATACAAAACAATGGTTCGAAGCGTCCACAACACATATTGGCGATCTGAGCAGACTTGGTTATCTGCCAGAAGCTGCGCATCCTAGAAAAACATATACAAATCTTCCTCTGTTGCATAGGGACACGAATCAAATATCACTAAATAGCAATATTGAAATTGCCATTATTGGAGACTCTTTTGTAGCTGGTGTATCTGGTGGCAAAAATCCTAGTTTTACAGATTACATATGCAGTGATTACAACAAGAGTGTGGTAAATATTGGAGAGTATCCAGGAACAAATGAATTCATAGAAACAATAGCTTTGTTGGCAAACAGTGGCTTCTTTGATAGATTACATACAAAAATTGTCATCATAGAATCCACAGAGAGACAGCTTGCACGAAGATTTGCTAGAGATACAAATTTTAACAAAAATGAGTCACTAGAAAACATAGCAAAAACATACAGTATGTTAGGTAACATAAACACAGATTCACCACTGCAAAATAGTCTAAAGACATCCAACAATGCGGACGAAGGTGGTGGTATTATTCAAAACAGAGTTGGTTTTATAAACAATGGGAATTTTAAATTTATCCTTAACAAGATAATCTATCTGTTCTCAAATACAAGCCCATTGACAAATGTGGTGATAAAAGATCTAAACCAATCGCTATTTAGCACAAAAGCTGATAAAAAACTACTCAATTTCAAACGAGATATCTACATGAAAGATGTCCAAGATACAAACAATATGGTAAAGATTAATGACAACCTAAATACTCTTGCTGATTTGCTAGCTAAAAAAGGGGTTAGACTAATATTTATGCCAGCTGTAGCAAAATATACAATATACGAACCATACATCATAAACAATACTTTTCCAAAAGATAGATTCTTTGAAAATTTTGCAAAACTACCAAAACGATACTGTTTCCTCAATACAAAAGATATTCTATCAAATGCCATGCCGACAAAAGATATGTTCTATGGGGACGATACACATTGGAGTTATATCGCTTCTGATATAATCATCTCATCGCAAGAGTTCAAGCAGATAATAAATCCAAAAGGCAGTAGATGAAAATTGTCCATGTTGCAAGCTACAACTATCTCAAAGATGGACAAACATATTATGCAACAGATTACAAAATCCATCAGGGATTGGTCAGAAATGGACACTTTGTATATCCATTCAGCTATCGTGACAATGCTAGATGTGGAAATATCTTTGGCTCCAAAAGCTGGGGTATTGGTAAAACAAACAAAAGACTCGTAAATACCTGTAAAAATATAAATCCAGAGCTACTCCTGCTCGCTCATGCAGAATTCATCACCCTAGAAACACTTCAAGAAATCAAAACAAACAATCCAAATATCAAAATCGCAATGTGGTTCGTTGACGCACTATTCAACGAGAGAAATGTCGTAAACATCAAGTCAAAACTGCCTGCCATAGATGCACTTTTTGTAACTACCGGCGGAGAACTATTAAAGCAGTTTGAAAACGGGCACACAAAAGTACATTTCATGCCAAATCTAGTTGATTCGTCGATAGATATTCATAGAAATTTTGAAAAAGATGATGGTGTTCTTGAGATAGACTTTTTATTTTGTGGAACAGATTACAAAGACCCAGAGCGAACAGCATTTTTGCAAAAAATATCAGATGAACTAAGCAGTATAAATGCAAAATTCTATGGATGCCTAGGCAATAAGCCTATTTTTGGCAACGAGTACATATCCACACTAGGCAAAACAAAAATGGCTCTCAACTACAGTAGACGAAATGATATAGAGCTTTATTCATCAGATAGGATAGCTCATTTAACAGGCAATGGAATATTAACATTTACACCAAGAATTCCAAAGTTTGAGACGCTTTACACAGAAGATGAAGTAGTTTATTTTGATACGCTAGATGAACTTATAGAAAAAGTTTTGCACTATAATCACCACACTAAAGAAAGTAAGTTAATCGCTTCAAACGGACACAAGAAAGCCCTTGGTTCATACAACTCAAGTGCAATTGCAAAGCTTATCATAGATTCCGTAGAATAGATTACTTAAAAAATAAGGCAACATAGAAAAATGATATCGAATCCATTCAAGCAAAAACGAGGCATTGACATTTCTATTATAATATTGATTGCCATATTTACAGTAGCACTACCATTCAAAAATTCAATCTATCAGGGGTCATTAGCGATACTATATATGCTTGTCGGATGGAGGGCATACAAGAATTCAACCGATTGCTGGAACCACACAAAGCCATTTATGATGATTTTTACAGCCATATTTATATCCATGACAATATCAAACTCTCTTGGCGTCAGCTATGGATATGGCATAGAGTCACAGATTAGGTTTTTTTGGTATTTTGTGCCATTATTTTTTGTACTATTTTATATCTTATATGAAAAAATCATATCAGTAGAAATGCTCTTTATGCTATTTCTAACCGCATCTTTATTTACAGCTACACTCGGTATTGCAGAGTTTGTTTCTAGTGGATACGACTTGACAAATAGGCTTTGTGGACACACATTTAATCCGAATGCTTTCTCCGTATGGCTTATGATAGCAATACTACTACTAACACATATTTTCTTACAAACCAAATCTACAGCTATTGCTATTACTGTATTTTTGGTAACCATAGTCTGTGCTGGCGAGCTAGTTTTGACACAAAGTAGAGCAGCATGGTTTGGAATATTCATCGGATTGCTGGTATATGTCTCACTCAATAGAAATAGTATCAACAAAACTAGACTAGCACTAGCCGTAATTTCAGTCACCCTCATGCTGGTATTGTTTTGGTTTGAGAGCAATGCGTTTCAGGATCGTATTCATACCATACTCAATGGCAACACTTCAAGACGAAGCAATATCATTTGGCCTTGGGCGATAGAAACTATCAAGCAAGCTCCATTTTTTGGGCATGGACTAAATAGTATGAGGCTTATAAGGCTCCCAACCATAGATGAGGTATTGCCACACAACATATATCTTGAGCTATTGCTATTTCTCGGTATTGTAGGTTTTGTTTGTTTTGCTTGGCTATTTACTACTGTAGCTACAAATATCAAGACTTCTCTAGCTACAAATCGTCAATACAGTGCAATACTCGGTGGTGTTTTTGCTTCATTACTAACTGATGGATTCTTTGACCAGTCGATAACTATGTCGCTGTATTTTGTATCTTTAATTATAACTATTGCCAGCATCTCAGTTTATTTATCAAATATAGTGAATTTCGAATGAATATATTAATTGTTAGATTTTCATCACTAGGCGATCTTGTCACACTGGAGCCAGTATTTAGAACATATAGACATTTTTTTAAGGCTTCAAACATTACATTTTTATCGTCTTCAATAGGAAGAGATTTATACTGCGACTCTAAGTATTTTGACGAAATCATTACACATGCAACATTCGTGCAAACAATTAAAAAACTAAAAGAAAAGCACTATGATATAGTCATAAATTTACAGTGTAGCAGTCTATCCCACTGGATAACATTGCTTATCAATAAGGATCGCCTCATAAATCAATCATCTTCAATGCTAACAAAATATTTGCACATAAAAACAAAAATAAAGACGCAGGTGGATATTCTCTTTGGGCTTGGATTTAATGAACATGATATGAACATGTACTTTAAATCAGTAACCAATATCTCTCTTCCATATGAACCAAAACTCTATAGTTGGCAAAAAGATACAAAGATTACCGTTGCTTTAGCACCAGGTGCTAGCGATAGATGGGTTAGTAAAAAGTGGGGTGACTCTCGATACTCAGAACTAGCAAAAATCCTACTAAAGAATGGTTATACTGTAATTCTAATAGGTTCTAGACCAGAGGAAGATGCTGGAAGGTTAATTGAAACAAACAACCCTAAGGTACTAAATTTAATCTCAAAAACTAGCATACAAGAGCTAAAAAGCATTCTAGCAAGCACAAACTTACTAATAGGTAATGATAGTGGACCAGCACACATCGCTGCTGGTGTAGGAATCAATACAATCACTATCTTTGGTTCAACAGACAGAAAACATTGTGTAAAATATGAACCAAAAAAATACAAAGGGCATCACATCTGCTTGTATCCAAAAAATCTTGGTTGCCATCCTTGTTACAAAACAAAATGTCCGACCAAGCAAGAATGCATGAGCACAACAAATCCAGAATTCGTATACAAAGAAGTACTGAAGCTATTGGAACATAAAAATGAATAAAAAATTAAAATTGGTTGTTATAGACAAAAAAAATCATTTACATTGGGGTTCTCACATACATGATGCGTGTAAAGTACTTGGTATTAATAGTTTACATTTTCATTACAATGTTAAATCTACACTACTAAGAACAACAAGAGAGATTTTAAATTTTACTTTTGGCAATGATAATGGTTCAAATAGGATTAATCTCATACATGCAAATATGCTTGCAAAAAAAATACAATATTTCGAGCCTGACTTTATAATTTTCGCTGGAGCATCTTTTGTGCCACAACCTTATTATGAAGCATTATCAGATTTAAAATCTAAACCAAAAATTATTGGATGGATTGGAGATAGATTTCAGCATGAAATCATAAACATATCTGGTTTTTTTGATAAACTATACTTCACAGATACCCACTTCAAGGTTGATGCGAAAGAATTTGGGTTAAAGAACTACGACTACCTACCCCTTGCATACAATCAAAATATATTTAAACCATCAACAATAGAATGCAAAAAAGAAAATATCGTATTTATTGGAAACCCTTCTGAGGAGAGAGATTGTCTTTTTAATGCACTCAGCAAAAAAATAACAATCTACGGTCCACACTGGAACGATAGATTAAGCAACTCAGTTCACGAAGTCAATAAAAAAAGACTCTCACTAAAGACAACTGCAGAGATATATACTAAGTCTATCGCAGTTATAAACATGAAGCAAGGCAGAAATGTTGTGAACGGCTTAAATATGAGAAGCTTCGAAGTTCCAGCCTCTGGCTGTACTATAATTCACGATAATATTAAAGATTTATCATTAAATTTTGATACGGATAAAGAAGTTATTAAATATGATTCGCTTAATGAATTGGAAAATATACTTGATAAGATTTCCAATAACGCGATTGACTATGCAACAATTGCTAAAAATGGATACAAAAGGGTTTTGGCTGAACATTCTTATGTTCATAGGCTCAAAAAAATGCTTTCTGATTTTTAATTTTTAAAAAGGACTTAACAATGTCACACTGGCAACAAAAACACTACTGCTTAAAAACAAGAAAGTTTCTCAAGCAGCATTTTGAAAACAAAACGGTTTTAGATATAGGTTCTCTAGATATCAATGGAAACAATAGATATCTATTTGATAATTGCTTATATATTGGAATAGATATAGCTCTTGGTAAGAATGTAAATATTGTTTCTAGTGGGCATGAATTAAAAATACCAGATCAGACTTTTGACACAATTATTTCCACGGAATGCTTTGAGCATGATATGCATTACGAAGAAACCATAAAAAATGCATACAGGATGCTAAAGGATAATGGATTATTAATTTTTACTTGCGCCACTACAGGTCGTGAAGAACATGGAACAAGAAGAACAACTCCACTCGACGCCCCCCTGCTTCAAGACTTAGATATGTGGTCAGACTATTATAAAAATTTAACCGAGAATGATATAAGAAAAATTTTTGATATAGAGAATCATTTTAGCACTTTTTCATTTCAAACAAATACTGACTCTTGTGATCTCTACTTTTATGGCATCAAACGATCCTCTCAAAACAAGCCAAACAAACCCAACGATTTAAATGAAAGATGTGATTTTATACTAAATCTAACAAAAAAACTTTATAGACACATATTACTACTTAAATTGAATCTAAAACAGTTTAGGAAGACTCTCAGATAAATGTTGTTTTTAGCATGAAAGGCATAATCTTAGCGGGTGGTAGTGGCACTAGACTCTACCCCATCACAAAAGGCGTAGTCAAACAACTGCTACCGATATATGACAAGCCAATGATTTACTATCCGCTATCAGTATTGATGCTAGCTGGTATCAGAGAAATACTCATCATATCAACACCAAACGATATCGATAGATTTAGAGATTTGTTCGGTGATGGGTCAGATTTAGGACTGCAAATCGAATATTGCACACAACCATCCCCTGATGGACTAGCTCAAGCTTTTATACTTGGTGAAGATTTTATCGGCAGTGACGATGTCTGCCTTGTTCTGGGTGACAATATATTTTATGGTCATGGGCTCTCAAAGCTCCTCAGGCAGTCAGTGCAAACTGTCAAAGAAGATAAGAAATCAGTAGTATTCGGCTATTATGTAAACGACCCTGAGAGATACGGTGTGGTAGAGTTCGACACAAATGGAAACGCCATCAGTATAGAAGAAAAGCCACCGATGCCAAAAAGCAATTACGCTGTTATAGGACTCTATTTCTACACAAACGATGTAGTGCAGATAGCAAAATCAATCAAACCATCCAGTAGAGGTGAGCTAGAAATCACAACAGTTAACGAAGAGTATCTCAAAGCTCAAAACCTCAAAGTAGAAGTGATGAGCAGGGGCTATGCTTGGCTTGATACTGGGACGCATGAGAGTCTCCTAGAAGCTGGTAATTTCATAGAGGTGATAGAAAAACGAACGGGGCTCAAGGTAGCCTGTCTAGAAGAAATAGCTTACGAGATGGGCTATATAGATACTGACAAACTAAAAGAGCTAGCCAAACCACTATCCAAAAACTCCTATGGTCAATACCTACTCAAAATAGTGCATAACAAGGCAAAGCGATGATTTTTACTAGAACAAATATACCAGATGTTATAGTCATCGAACCAAAAGTCCATGGCGATTCACGAGGCTACTTCGTAGAGACCTTTCGAGCCGATAAATTATCAGATTTTCTAGGCTTCTCCATAAACTTCTGCCAAGACAACGAAAGCGCGTCCACCAAAGGTGTCCTGCGAGGTTTGCACTATCAACTACCACCATTTGCACAAACCAAACTAGTTCGTGTCATAGAAGGGGCAGTATTAGATGTAGCTGTAGATATCAGAGTTGGCTCACCGACATTTGGCAAATTTGTAGCCGTAGAACTAAATGGAGAAAATAAAAAGCAGATGCTCATCCCAAGAGGATTTGCTCATGGATTTGTAGTTTTGAGTGAAAAGTGCACCTTTGCTTACAAGGTTGATAACTATTACTCAGCGGAGCGCGATAGGGGGATAGCTTTTGACGACACAGCTATCGGCATAGATTGGCAAATGCAGACAGAACTACTACAATTATCATCCAAAGACACAAAACAACCATTACTAAGCGACGCAGAACTTTTCACTTTTGGTGACAACTTGTATGCCTAAGATATTGGTCACTGGCGCAGATGGTCAGTTGGGCTCTGAAATTAGAGCGCTAGCAGATAGCTCAAACTTTTATTTCACAAACAGAAATGATTTGGATATCTCAGACGAAAATGCCCTCAAAAAGTTTATCACCTCAAACAATATAGACATTATCATCAATTGTGCAGCATACACAGCTGTTGACAGAGCAGAAACAGACAAAGAATCAGCCGATAAAATAAATCATTTAGCTGTCAGAAATCTAGCTCAAATCTCAAAAGAAAAAAATATCAAGCTTATCCACATCTCGACAGATTATGTGTTTGACGGGACAAATCACAAACCATACTCCGAAACCGATACGCCAAATCCACAAGGAGTATATGGACAAACCAAATTAGACGGCGAAAAAGCAATGTTGCAAATCAACCCGCCAAACTCAATAATCATCCGTACTAGCTGGGTATATAGTAGTTTTGGGGCTAATTTCGTCAAGACAATGCTGAGGCTCGGCAAAGAAAAAGAGTCGCTAGGAGTAGTATATGACCAAATAGGCACACCAACATATGCGAGAGATTTAGCAAAAACAATACTATCCATGATAGATACTCAAAAAAAATCAGCTGGAGTTCAAATATACAACTACTCAAACGAAGGGGTACTCAGCTGGTACGACTTTGCCAAAGAGATTATGAAGATGGCAAAACTCAAGTGCCAAATAAATCCAATAGAGAGTAAAGAATACCCAACTCCAGCCTCGCGACCTCATTATAGTGTGCTCAATAAGTCCAAAATCAAAACAGATTATAATATCAAAATACCATACTGGAAAGATTCACTTGATGAATGCTTGAGAATATTAGGAGAGAGAAAATAGTGTCAAAAAATATACTACTTACCGGCTGCGCTGGCTTCATCGGCTCAAATTTTGTGCCATACTTTTTAGAAAAATATCCAGAGTACAACCTAATCAACTTGGACCTCCTAACATATGCTGGGAACCTGGAAAACCTAAAAGAGTGCGAGAGCAGCCCACGATACACATTTATCCAGGGTGACATATGCGACAGAGTATTGGTAGAAGAGATATTTGCCAAGCATGACATCAGAGGTGTGATTCATTTTGCGGCGGAAAGCCATGTGGATAACTCTATCAAAAACCCAGGAGTATTTGTACAAACAAATGTAAATGGTACCTTTACTCTCATAGATGTAGCGTACAAATATTGGATGGAAAAACCATTCACTTACAAGGGTGGATATGAAAATTGTAGATTCCACCATATATCCACCGATGAAGTCTACGGCACACTTGGTGAGACAGGGCTGTTCACGGAAGAGACACCATACGCGCCCAATTCACCATACTCGGCCAGTAAAGCGGGAAGTGATATGATAGTGCGAAGCTACCACCACACATATGGCATGAATACGGTCATTACCAATTGCTCCAACAACTATGGTCCAAAACAACACAATGAAAAACTCATCCCAACTATCATCAGAAAAGCGATAGCAGGAGAAAATATCCCGATTTATGGTGACGGTAAAAATATCCGTGATTGGTTATATGTATTAGACCACTGCAAAGGCATTGATCTAGTTTATCACAAAGGCATCAGTGGAGAAGTCTACAATATCGGTGGCAGAAACGAGAGAAACAATAACTACATAGCCGACAAGATATGCTCTATACTGGACGAAAAGCTACCTCGTCATTCCCGCGAAGGCGGGAATCCAGCCTCTTATAAAGAACTTTTAACATTTGTCGAAGACCGTGCAGGGCATGACAGACGCTACGCCATAGATGCCACCAAATTGGAAACTGAGCTTGGCTGGAAGGCCGATGAGAACTTTGAAAGCGGTATAATCAAGACTGTTGAGTGGTATTTAGGGAAACTGCCTCAGTAATATACCCGCCACCAATTAATCTGTCACCATCATAAAACACGCACGCTTGACCTTTGGCTATGGCGAACTGTGGGTTCGCGAAGGTCACTGTTGCCATACCATCCACAATGGCAACTTTTGCCTGCTCTCCAGCTGAACGGTATCTCACTTTTGCGCTACATTCAAACTCAACTCTCTCATCAAACATATTTAGCTCACCAACGATGGCGCAATCAGACATCACGCCATCTCGTCCAGAGACTATGATTTGATTTTGCTGTGGCAATATCTCTTTGACATAGAGCGGGACTTCTGAGAGCGGAACATCAAAACCCTTTCGTTTGCCGACTGTGTAATTCATATATCCGTGATGTTTGCCGACTACTTTGCCAGCCTCATCGACGACCTCCCCATCACCATCCACACTGATATATTCTCTCAGCACATCTACATAGCTACCCTCGACAAAACATATCTCTGAACTCTCTTTTTGACTAGCCAGAGAAGCGATTTGTGGTATTTTTGCAGCCATCTCCTTGACATCAGACTTCAAGAGTCCACCGAGTGGAAACAGTAGTTTTGGTAATACCTCAGCCCTGACATTGAACAAAAAATAGCTCTGGTCCTTGCTCTTATCCTGTGCTTCGTAGAAAAATTTACCATCCGTTTTGACATAGTGCCCAGTAGCTAGATAGTCAAAACCTTTCTCCATAGCCAAATCTACAAGCGCACCAAACTTCAGCTCACGATTACAATACGAGCATGGATTTGGCGTAACACCATCCTTGTACATTTGAACAAACTTTCCGATGACTTCAGCCGAAAAGATGCCCTGTTTGTCAAGCACAAATAGCTCTACACCCAAAAAATCACACACAGTGCGTGCTTTGTCTATATTTTCTGTGTGATACGCCTCATTTCCATGAAGCTTCATATATGCACCAGCAATCTCATGCCCAGCATCCATAAGTATTTTCGCCGCCATAGACGAATCTACTCCGCCACTCATAGCAACTAGGACTTTTGAGCGTTTGGTCATTTGTGCAAATCATTTATAGGACAAGAATCAGCGTTGCATATTTTTTTCAGCTTCACATAATCCTCATTATCCGTATGCTTTTCTTTTTCCATCTCATTGATTTTTCTATAAAGATTTCTCTTCGTGATATTGATAGCGTCATCCAAATCATCTACGACATGAAGCAGCTCCAGATCTGCCTCTTCTATCATTCCGTATTTGAGCGGACTTTGTCTTAGAAATTCCAGCATCGGATTCCAAAATTCACTTCCAACCAAAATAACAGAAATAGGGAAAATCTTCTTGGTCTGCACCAGTGTCAGAGACTCAAACATCTCATCAAATGTACCAAATCCACCAGGGAAGATGATATAAGCACAAGAGTATTTGACCAACATCACTTTTCTAGCGAAAAAATAATCAAACTCCATACTTTTTGTCGTGTAATCATTGCCTTTTTGCTCGTTTGGTAGTGATATATTTAGCCCGATACTCTCCGCCTTACCACTGAGGAATGCTCCCATATTTGCCGCTTCCATGATACCATTTGAGCCGCCAGTTATGACATTGAACCCAGCATCTGCAAACAATTTGGCAAGCTCTGTCGCTTGCGTATAAAATTGATGCCCCTCTTTGACTCTATCACTTCCAAACACTGTTACACATGGACCTACATCTTTCATCATCTCAAATCCCTCGACAAAATTTGACATGATTTTGAGTACGCTCCAGCTATCTCCAGCTTTGACATCTTTTATATGGTGTTTTGTTGTTTTGTGTGGCAAGCCATTTTGCATTATTTAGCTCCCAAAAAACTCAAAATCTGCGCTTCCAGTTCGGTGATTTTTGATGGTTTTTTCTCTTCTGCTTTGTAGCTTAGCAGTTTTTTGATGTCTGGGTGTAACTTGTATTTGAACTTGCTAGTCACAAACTCAATACACTCCCTATCGCTACTTAGCGAGCCTTTTTTGCCAAGCGCTTTTGCTACACTAGGTGCGAATTTCGTCCATTCAGCAGTCGAATACATGACAGTTTTTAGCTTCGATTTTTTGAGTTTTGGATAGGCTTTCAGACAAAGCGCCGTATGAGTATCCATCAGGTAGCCATTTTTGGCATATTTTGCAATCATCTTCAGAGCATAGGAGTTATCACCCCAAACACCTATGAAATCATCTTTTAACAGTGCCAATTCTTCTTTTTTGAGCTTGTAGCTATTTTTTGTAGCCAACTCCTCCATAAGCTCTCTCGTCCTAGCACTCCCTAGCTTATCAAACAACACCCTTTCGATATTTGACGAAATCAAAATATCCATTGCTGGCGAGTTTGTTTTTGCCAAATCCCTACCTTTTAGACTATAGACACCCTCTTCTATCAGCTCGGTCAGGATATTGTTTCTGTTGGATGCTATAGCTATCGTCGCTATAGGCAATCCCATTCTTTTTGCATAATACCCGCCAAGTGCATTACCGAAGTTGCCAGACGGAACGATGATATTTATTTTCTCACCAAGCTTGATTTCACCTTTTTTGACCAACTGTAGATATGACCAAAAGTGATAAACACTCTGAAACGCTATTCTGCCGAAATTGACGGAGTTTGCCGCAGAGACTTTGAAGCCTAGCTTCTCGATAGTTTTGGCAAATGACTCACTTGCCAGTATCTCTTTGAGCGCACTTTGAGCCATATCAAATGTACCATCGATACCGATTACTTTTAGGTTTTTTGCATCTTGAGAAACCATTTGGAGTTTTTGAATCTCGCTTGTACCACCTTCAGGATAGAGACAAACCACCTTGGTAAATGGCATATTTTCAAGGCATTTCAAGGCTGCTGGACCAGTATCACCACTCGTAGCCGTCATCACGAGATAGTTTTGTTTTAGCTTTTTAGCACTCGCTGAGAATATCGCACCAAATGGCTGAAGTGCCATATCTTTGAATGCCCTCGTCGGTCCATGATAGAGCTCACTAACAAACAAATCATCTTCGATTTTGGATAGAGGAACCACGCTTTTGTCATCAAAACTATCATAACGAGACAATGCCTCATCAAGCACAGCTGGCTCAATATCAAGTTCAAAAAGTTCAAATAGTCTCTTTGCCAGCTCTTTGTAGCCTAGGTTTTTGACTTCTAGCAGAAACTGCGCATCTATCGTCGGAAGATTTTTTGGAGCGTACAACCCTTTGTGGCTCGCTGTTGGAGAGAGCATTGCATATGTAAATTTGACTTCGCGAGGCTTCTTGCCGTCATTACCTCTGGTTTCAGTAAATATCATTGTATTCCTTGTTGCATTTTTAGTGATTGTAACAAATTTTGGCAAAACCACATCCTTTGACGGTGCTCTTAAGCCCTATTCCGCTATTTTTCGCGGATGAAATTTGAACTACAACACACAAACGGCAAGGCAAGAGCCGGCAAAATAACTACTTCCAGAGGCGTAATTCACACGCCGGTATTTATGCCTGTAGGCACAGTTGCAAGTGTCAAGTCTCTTGACACTGCTGACATTGAGACGCTTGGGGCAGAGATAATTCTCGCAAACACATACCACACCTATCTCCGACCAGGGGAACAGATAATAAAAGAACACAGTGGTCTACACGGCTTCACTACATATCAAGGCAACTTTCTAACCGACAGCGGTGGCTTTCAGGCTTTTAGCCTCTCGGACATCTCAAAAGCGGATGAGAGGGGAATAAAATTCAAAAGCCACATTGACGGCTCCACGCACTACTTCACACCCGAAAAAGTGCTAGATATACAGTATGCGCTCAACAGTGACATCATGATGGTGCTTGATGATTTAATAGCACTTCCAGCTGAAGCAAAAAGGCTCAAACTCTCAGTCGAACGCACGACAAAATGGGCAAAAGAGAGCTTGGAATATCATCAACTGCAAAAGCAAAACGGCAAAGCCATGACCAATAATCTGTTTTGTATCGTGCAAGGCGGCGTATCAAAAGAGTTCCGCAAGCTCTCCGCAGAGGGACTTGTTGCGCTAGAATCAAATGGAGATAGCTTTGATGGTTTTGCGATAGGTGGGCTCAGCGTAGGTGAAGGTGACGCAGATATGTACGATACTGTAGAATTCACAACACCATTTTTGCCTACCGACAAACCTCGTTACCTCATGGGAGTCGGTACACCTGAAGATTTGATTGAGTGTGTTTATCGTGGTGTGGATATGTTTGATTGTGTGATGCCGACTAGGAATGCCAGAAATGGAGCGCTTTTTACTAGTTATGGCAGAGTAAATATCAAATCAGCTCAGTACAAAACAGACCAAGAGCCGCTCGATAGCGAATGCGACTGCTTGACTTGCAAGCGATATTCAAAAGCATATTTGAACCATCTTTTCCGCTCACACGAATTGTCGTTTTATAGATTGGCATCAATACACAATTTGCATTACTATCTGACATTAATGAGAAATGCTAGAAAGGCGATATTGGAAGGAAGATTTGACGACTTTAGAGCTGATTTTTACGCAAAAAGGAACAAAGCTTGAAATTCATAATATCTGGAGCTAGTGGTTTCGTAGGAAGCGCCCTCAAAAAAGCTCTATCCGAACATACAATCGTATCAATAGGTGTAAGCGACTTTGCAAAAAGCGATGAAGAGTTTGCTACTGTTTTTGAATCCGCGGATATAATCATAAATCTAGCTGGAGCACCTATCATAGCAAGATGGAGTGACGAATACAAAAAGCTACTATACTCTAGCCGAATAGATACAACTTCAAAAATAGTCCGAGCTATTGAAAAAATGGATGAAAAACCAAAACTACTCATATCTACTTCAGCCGTTGGTATTTACACAAATTCAAAAACTCAAACAGAAGATGATGGAGAAATATCCAATGATTTCTTAGGCAAGCTTTGTCAAGAGTGGGAAACATCAGCCAATAAAGCCGCATCACTTGGTGTCAGAACGGTTATCTTTAGATTTGGAATCGTCCTTGGCAAAGGTGGCGGAGCTCTACAAAAAATGCTACTACCGTTCAAGCTCGGAGTTGGTGGAGTTATTGGTAGTGGCAAACAGGCTTTTTCGTGGATACATATTGATGATTTGGTTAGAGCATTTGAGTTTGCAATAGAAAATAATACTCTAAACGGCACATACAATCTAACAGCGCCAGAGCCAACAACAAACAAAGGGCTCACAAACGCTCTAGCTCATGCACTCCATAGACCAGCATTTTTTCCGCTACCTGAGTTTGCACTAAAACTGCTATATTCAGAGGGAGCAAAAGTTCTCACAGACGGACAATCTGTAGTGCCAAATAGACTTCTAGCAAGTGGGTTTAATTTTAGATTCAGTAATATTGAACAAACAATAGAAAATCTAGTCAAATAAAGGTGATTTTTGAGTAATAGAGGCGTGGTTGTAGCAGTACTTACAGCAATACTATTTCAGTTCGTTGCTCTTTTTGCAGATGCTGCTATTAACTATTTCAATCTATCTCCAAAAGATTTACAGGCATATGAAGCCAAATGGGGCAGGATTGCTGCAAAAAAAGTTCAAGCAATCACAAAAATAGTCAACGAGGGCAAAGCTTTGCCTGTCCAAAAAAAACTAGAACAAGTCAACGATTTTTTCAATCAAAATGTACTCTACGCGTCCGATATGACAGTTTGGGGAGAGGTTGACTATTGGGCAACGCCGATGGAGTTTTTGGGCAAGGGCATGGGCGATTGCGAAGATTATGCTATTGCAAAATACTTCTCACTACTCCAAATGGGAGTTCCGATGAACAAACTCTACATCTCATATGTTAAATCTCTCAAGTATAATGTGGCGCATATGGTTTTGACTTATTTTGAGACGCCAACATCTATGCCTTTGGTATTGGACAACTATGAGCCAAAAATCTTGCCTGCAAATCTCAGAACCGACTTGATTCCTATCTACAGTTTCAACGGTGAATCCCTATTCCTAGCAAAGCAAGCAGGTCTCGGTCAAGCTGCGCCGCAAGGCATAAATGCAAACAAAAAATGGGTAGAATTACTCGGTAAAGTAAAAGAGGGTGGAAAATGACACTATTTCAGAAACTAGCTATATTAATGACAACTTTTTTGGTTGTACTCATCTGCTTTGTTATGTTTTTAAATTTCAAAACCGCAAACGAATTCGTACAATCTCAACTATACAACAAAGCTCAAGACACTGCGACAGCACTTGGTCTCTCACTAACAACAGCTGCTAGAACAAATGACACCGCACAAATGGAAGCAATGATAAATACTATTTTTGACAGTGGCTACTACGAAGAAGTGACGCTTCTTACAATGGATGGAAAACCGCTCATAAAAAGACATCTTGATGTAAAAGTTATGGATGTGCCAGCTTGGTTCATCAACAATGTAACAATTGTCACGCCTGAAGTCAACTCTACAGTTTCGGCTGGCTGGGTACCGTTTGGGCAAATCTCAGTCAGAGCACATAGCGGACACGCATACATGCAGCTATGGAGCACTCTCAAAAGAATCAGCCTATGGTTTGCGATACTCAGTGTTGTTGCCATGATTGCTATGTATATCACACTAAAAATTATTCTGGCCTCACTGGAAATGATTAGAAGACAAGCTGAGGCTGTCAATAACAGCGAATTTATTATAGTAGATAAAATACCTGGAACAAAAGAGTTCAAGCAAGTAACCTTAGCTATGAATGGAATGGTTGCAAAAGTACAAAAAATATTTGAAAAAGAAGTCGCGACACTCAGAAAATACAACGACCTACTATATATTGACCAAGATACTGGTCTTGGCAATAGAAATGCTTTGGATTTAAAACTCAAAAACTATCTTAACAACTCAAGTGGCATGTTTATTTTGATAGAGATAAAAGATGATGCCACTCTCAAAAAATTCATTGGTTTCAACAAATATTCAGCGCTACTCAACTTCATAATAAACAGCGTCAAAGAAAGCGGTATGATTAACTATGAACATGTGTTCGCCAGAATCAATACTGGTACTTTTGCTATCGTTCTGCCAAATGACGACTATCCAACCGTTCAAAAAGCACTAGACAAAATATATAGCGCAGTGACAGCATATGTAGCAGAGCAAAATATTGGCGAGTCTTTCAACTTTGCAATCGGAGCGACAGACTATGTCCAAAAAGATGAAGTCAGAAAAATGCTTACTCGCGCGGACAAAGCACTATCAAATGCCTATGAAGAGACTGAAAATATCAAAATCGGCTTTGTAAAAAATGATGCTCAGACAAAAACAAAACAAGAGTGGATTGAGCTTATCGAATGGGCATTCGCAAACAATGGTATCAAACTTGGCTTCCAAAATATTATCGACACAAACAACAACTCAGTCTTTATGCAAGAGTTCTTCTCTCGAATCGTAGACAGCAGTGGTAAAATGTACTTCCCAGGGGATTATATCCCTATTATGAGAGAGATGGGATGGTTCTTGAAACTAGAGAGACGCAATATGGAAGAGATTTTAAATCACTACAAAAACAATACAACTCCAGCAAATATTATTATAAATCTTCCGAACAAATTTGCAAAAGATATAAAAATGCTTGGTTGGTTACTTGACGAACTAGCTATTAATTTCAAAAATTCTCAAACAACATTCCATTTTGCTTGTCTGAACTCGCAAGTACTAAAAGATGTTGTTCACTACGCTAATCTGTCGAAAAAACTACAATCGCTCGGACATAGACTTGCCGTCGACAGCTTCACTTTTGAGAGTGATTCGTTTGAGTATCTAAAAATTGTCCATCCATCATTTATAAAAATGTCAAAATCATACCTACTAGACAAAGATGACATTAATATGTCAGCAAGCGCAATATCAAGCATTGCTACAGCGCTAGGCTCAACTCTTATCGTCAAACATGTTGAAGCCGAAAACGAAAAAGAGATACTTGTAAAGAATGGTTTTATATACTTACAAGGTTATCTGATGGGTAAGTCAAGCATGATTGACTAGCTTGGGTATTACCATTAGGTGCGCACGAAATATGCGCCCTAAACTGTGACTATATTTTAAAGGATTATGGCGTTGCAAAAAGCAAAACCAACAATACCAAACATTGAAGACATTTTCAAGGATGTCGTACACATAGAACAGATAGATCAGCAGATGTCAAAAAAACCTGACTTTATCAAAAATTCGTCTTCCAACTTTGATAACAAAGAGCCTCTATTAGAGTGTCTGGTTATGCTAACTAAACTCTATGGAAGACCTTTTTCTGCCGAATCACTCATAGCAGGCTTGCCAGTAGAAGAAGGCAAAAGCTTCCCAGAACTGTTTTCGCTCAAAGGTGCAAAATCAGGCTTCTCAAGAGCAGCTAGAAAAGCTGGCTTTGCTTCAAAACTAGTCAAAAGAAATATCGAACAAATAAACCCCCTTGTTCTACCTTGCATTCTTATGCTCAAAGATGGTGGCTCATGCATACTAAAAGCTTTTGACACTACAAAACAATATGCAAAAATCATGCTACCAGAATCAGACGAACTAGCTCAATGGGTATCCTTGGAGGACTTGAGAGAAGAGTACCTCGGATTCGCCTTCTATCTCAAAAAAGAGTTAGACCTCGAAGAAGAAGAGACCAAAAAGTACAAAGAACGGGATCAGCACTGGTTTTGGGGTACCATCTCAAAATCAGCAGAGATATATCGAGATGTCTTGATAGCAACACTTATTATTAATATCTTTGTTATCGCAACACCGCTTTTTACTATGAATGTATATGACAGAGTCGTACCAAATGATGCAACCGAAACACTTTGGGTTTTGGCAATAGGTGTAATGATAGTATATATATTTGACACGGTTCTAAAATTTGTCCGAACCTACTTCTTGGAAATTGCTGGCAAAAAAAACGACATCATCATGTCCTCTATCATCTTTGAACGAGTCATGGACTTCAAGATGGCTTCTCATCCAAAATCAGTTGGTTCTTTTGCAAATTCACTAAAAGACTTCGAGTCAATCAGGGGCTTTTTGACCTCAGCCACAATGTCTGCTGTCATCGACCTTCCATTTTCTATTATATTTTTGTTTGTGATTATGCTAATAGGTGGCAATCTAGTGTATATTCCGATAGCAACAGGCATATTGATAATTGCTTATACACTTGCTATAAAAGACCCTCTCAGACGCTCCGTACTCAGCACACATGAAGCTTCAGCAGAAAAAAGTGGCGTATTAATTGAGAGTTTGTCATCACTAGAAACCATCAAATCAATGGGTGCCGGTGGTCAAGTACAGTGGAAATGGGAAGAAACAACTGGGGATATTGCTTCAAAAGGCATAAAATCAAAACTGCTATCAGGCTCAATCACAACAGTTACGGCTCTCTTGATACAACTAAATACCGTTGCGTTGGTTCTTGGCGGTGTATACATGATAAAATCACTCGACCTTACAATGGGTGGGCTTATAGCTATTACGATGCTTGCAGGTAGGGCAGTTGCCCCAATGGGTCAAGTCGCATCACTAATTTCAAACTATGAACATGTCAAAGCATCCTATGACGGTATAGAAAAAATTATGGCGATGCCAGTGGAACATCCTGATGGCAAAAAATTTGTACAAAGAAGCATTTTTGAAGGCTCTATGGAATTTAAAGATGTCGGATTCACCTATCCAAACGCACAAAAAAGTTCATTAAAGAACCTAAATTTTACAATTAACCATGGAGAAAAAGTAGGTTTTATAGGCAAAATTGGCTCGGGTAAAACTACTGTTGAGAAATTAGTCATGGGGCTATATGCACCAACTGAGGGCTCAATACTTGTCGACGGAATAGATATAAATCAGATAGATCCTATGGATTTGAGGAAAAATATTGGATATGTTCCTCAGGATGTTGTACTATTTAAAGGTACAGTAAAAGACAATATTATCTACAAATTTCCAGAAGCAGAAGATAGTGACATCATAAGAGCAGCATCAGTCAGCGGTGTTAGCGACTTTGTGAACAAACATCCGCAAGGCTTCGATATGGAAGTTGGCGAAAAAGGCTCAGGTCTATCTGGGGGGCAAAGACAATCGATCACTCTAGCAAGGGCTCTGCTGATGGATGCACCAATCATGTTGCTAGATGAACCAACGAATTCAATGGACGGCAAGACAGAGGCAAATATCATCAAAAGACTTAGGGATTTCTGTACCAACAAGACACTCCTAATCGTGACACACAAACCAGCTTTACTTGAACTTGTCGACAGACTTATACTTATTGACGATGGTGAAATTGTACTAGACGGTGAAAAACACGAAGTACTAAATGCACTAAAATTGAATGGATAAAAATGGCACTCAAAGATAAAATACTAAAAAATTTCAAATCAGATGAACACGCCGACTACTCAGATACTGATCTGCAGTATATGTCTAGCCTCAGCAGTGCCGTATTACAGAGGTCTGCAAAGAGCACACAAATGCTTGTTTGGAGTATCTCCGCTTGCATATTCCTTCTAATTATATGGTCAGCTATTGCGGAGGTTGATGAGCAAACAAAAGGGCAAGGCAAGATTATCCCATCAAATCAAATTCAGAAAATACAAAATCTAGAGGGCGGGATAGTTGAGCAGATATTTGTTAGTGAGGGTGACAAAGTTGACACAAATCAAACACTTGTCAGATTAAGTTCAACTGGTTTTTCATCAACTGCCGCCGAAAGTAAAACAAAAATTTTTGAACTAAAAGCAAAAATCGAGAGGCTCTCAGCAGAAATGGATGACAAGAATTATAATCCATCCTTGGAACTTGTAAAAGAAATACCAAGTATAGTTAGGCAGGAGCAGGCGGTTTACCTGACAGATGTTCAGCAATATATGGCGCTTGTAAGTGTGGCAAAAGAGCAGCTCAGACAGGCTCAAAATGAGCTAATGGAAGCAAAAGCAAAAAAGAGTCAGCTTGATAAAAAATACGAACTAATGGATAATGAAATCAAAATCACGCAACCACTTGTCAGCAAAGGCTTGGTAGCTCAAGTTGAGTTTATCAGACTACAAAGACAGGCTAGAGATATTGAGCAAGAGCTCTCTGCAGTAGAGACTTCAATACCGAGAATAAAATCAAAAATTACTGAGTCCGATAGCAAGCAAAGACAATCTACGATGGAATTCAAAAGTCGTATAGCCAAAGAGCTAAACGATGCAAACGCAGAACTTGCAAGGGTAACACACACTCAAATTGGTCTTGATGACAAAGTTGATAGGGCAACAATCAAATCACCATGCATGGGTACTGTCAAAAAAATATATGTTAACACTGTCGGTGGGGTTATACAGCCTGGAAGTGATATTATTGAGATAGTTCCATCACAAGATATTTTGCTTGCTGAAGTCAAAGTCAAACCTTCTGATATTGCCTTTATCAGAGAAGGACAAGACGCGATGGTTAAGCTATCTGCGTATGACTTCTCAATTCACGGTGGTCTAAAAGGCAAAGTCACATGGGTATCAGCAGATACGATAAAAGACGAAAAAGGTGAAAGTTTTTATCTTGTTAGGGTGAAAACGGACAAAACATATCTTGGAAGCAAGGCTAAAAAACTGGAAATAATGGTTGGTATGACAGTTGAAGTTGATATTCTAACTGGCAAAAAAACCATATTGACTTATCTATTGAAGCCGATTTTGAAAGCAAAAAGCAACGCCTTGACAGAAAGGTAAGGAGAATAATTATGAAAACTGTCGCAATAGTATGTACAAATGAAATTGTAAGAACGCATGTCAGGACTGTATTTGATGCAGAGCAAAGCATAGTCTATATAGACCTTGCCACAATGAGTAGTACAGCACTATTATGCGACCCAAGGATTTCACTGATTATTCTCCACCTCGATTCTTTCAAAATGGAGAAGTCGACTCTAATTGAGCAGATACTGTCTATTAACTCAAAAGCTAACATCTTTGTACTTAGCGATATGCCAGATTTTGCTGAAGCCAGACAGCTTATAGAAAAAGGCGCGAAAGGATACGCCAACTCAAGAATGCTAGCTGAAGGATTGAAACACGCCTTCGATTCAATTGAGTATGGCGATATATGGATGCCACCATCTTTTGTTTTGGATCTAATCAAAAAAGTAAAACGAGCCAGCGAATCAAGTACCGACATAAAAGATAAACTTTCAAAAAAAGAGTTCGAAGTCGCAACCTTTGTCTCTGAGGGCTACTCAAATCTTCAAATCGCAGAAGCAATGGAAATAACGGAGAGAACTGTAAAATCTCACTTAAGTGCTATTTTTGACAAATTAGGCATAAAAGACAGACTTTCCCTTGCTCTAATGGTAAAAAGCGTTTAGAGCTTCTTTTTTTTGATTATTTGACGATATAAACGCAATGTTGGAATTGCGTTTGCTTGTTTCCAACCAAGAGGGCATATTATGCTTGTGTCTCATTTATACCTCAAAAGGAACTTGGAAATGACAAAAAAATCCATAAAGCAACATGGCGGAATACTAAGAATATCAATTGTTTTGGCATCTATTCTCAACACTGGGATGTTTGCACTAACGCTCGAAGAAGCGTCAAAAGATGTCTTCAATACAAATCCTGAAATAAAAGAACGACTAGAGCATTTTAGGGATACTGAGCACGATTACGAGATAGCAAAAAGTGGATTTATGCCAAAAGTGGATTTAAGCGCAACCGCAGGCAGAGAAAAATACAGAAATAGACCTGACACGACACCAAATGCTCCATATTCAACAAATAACACCAGAACCTACGGAGCAACGCTTAATCAAAATATCTTCAATGGTTTTAGCAATTACTACGACCTGCAAGCTCAAAAGAACAGAGTTACATCTGCAGAGCAATATCTCAAAGAAAAATCTGATGAAATACTTTTAAATATTGTCCAATACTATATCAATTCCCTAAGAAAATATCAGCAGTTACAAATAGAAAAAGAGAATGTTGATGCGCATAAAAAAACATATGAAAAAATAAAAGAGAGAAAAGATGTTGGCTACTCGACAGTATCAGACCTATGGCAGGCTGAGAGTAGATATGTACTCGCTCAGTCCAATCTTGTATCGTCAGAATTAGCCTACCAAGACTCGTTGGCAAATTTTGCAAAAGTATATGGCAAAGAGGTTTTTGCTCAAAGTTTAACAAAACCAGAGTTTGAAATGCAACTGCCAAACAGCATAGACGAAGCAGTAGCCATCGCCCTTGCCAATAACCCAACAATAAAAACAGAAGAGTACAATGCAGCAGTGGTCAAAAGTCAATATAGGGGTAGCTACTCCAATTTCTATCCGAAACTTGATTTTGATTTGAGCGCAACCAAAACTATGAACGGGCAAGGAACACCAGGTGAAATTGATTCATACTCTGGAAGTTTCAAATTGTACTACAACCTATTCAATGGTTTTTCAGATGTTCAACGAACAAAAAAATACCTTGTTAGCATAAATTCACAAAGTGCCACAGTAGAAACCGCAAAACAAAAAGTAATAGAAAAGCTCAAATTATCTTGGGACTCATACATACTAATCACAAAACAACTTGAGTTCCTCAAACAACATACTGAACTCAGTAAAAAAACAGTAGATGCTTACGATGAAGAGTTCTTACTCGGTAGAAGAACCATTATTGACCTTCTTGGCGCAGCTAGTGAATATAACAGCGCAAAAAGAGAGCTGGTTGGCACGGAGTATGATTTACTATATGCAAAATTTAGAGTTTACGATGCTATGTATGGGCTAACCGATGCACTGGTAAAAAGAGATTCTGCCGCGGACAGCGATATGAAAAGTGTACTTTTCAAGAATCTATCCCCTGACGCTATGGACTCTGAAAAACGAATACAAAAAGCGCTAGAAAAAAACAAAAAGGCAGAAGCTGTAGTCGCTCCAGTGGCTACAGTTGAGACACCTGTTGCCGTGGCAGTTGCCACACCGACACCAACTGAAGCTCCAAAAGAAGCAGTAAAACAAACCGAAGAAAAACACGAAACAGCAGCACCAGTTGCCGAAGCCGTACCAGCTCCAGTAGTAGCACCAGCGCTCAGTGCTCCAGCCTTGCAAACACCAGACAGCTCAAACAAAATAATAGATACTCCTAGTGAGCAAGCACCTACACCAGTCACACAAAGCGAACCAGCTCCAAAAGCAGCCCAAGCAGCAAGTGAAAATACGACCGCAAATACAGAAGCCGCATCCACTGCTTGCTACAAAGTAACAGCGAGTAAGCTAAACACAAGAAATTCGCCATCAGATACAGGCAAAAAAGTTGGTTATCTTCTCAAAAATTGGAAAGCATGTTCAGAGACGAATAAAGACGGGTGGATTAAGTTGCCAAACGGCTGGGCGGATACGAAGTTTATGACACCAATAAAATAAAAGAGCATATCGCTCTTTTATTTTTGTGATAAGCATAGAGAGTCCTAGCTCTCTATATAGCTCTTAAGAGCTCGACCTACTTTCGGGTGTTTTAGTTTTTTGAGAGCACTCGATTCTATTTGACGAACCCTCTCTCTTGTTACATTTAGCTCTTTGCCGATTTCTTCTAGTGTTCTATCAGACTCATCATCAAGCAATCCAAATCTCATTCTAATAACTGCTTTTTCCCTATCTGACAACTGCTCTAGCACGCTATCAATTTGACCTTTTAGGTCTGATTTTAGGACACTTTCCATTGGACTAACAGAGTTTCTATCTTCTACAAAGTCTCCAAACTTACCATCATCTTCGCTACCTATTGGCGCTTCAAGCGAGATTGGCTCTTTTGTGATTTTGATAATATTTTTGACCTTTTCAACAGAAAGTTGAACTTCATTTGCGATAGTGTCGATATCAGGCTCTTGCCCAGTTTCTTGAACACTTTTTCTGATAACTTTGTTGATTCTATTAATAGACTCAATCATGTGTATCGGAATACGAATGGTTCTGGCTTGATCTGCTATAGACCTGCTGATAGCCTGTCTAATCCACCATGTAGCATATGTCGAAAATTTAAATCCTTTTTTGTATTCAAACTTATCAACAGCCTTCATAAGACCTATATTGCCCTCTTGAATAAGGTCGAGAAATGGCAAGCCTCTATTTGTATATCTCTTAGCGATTGACACAACTAGTCTGAGGTTGGATTTTGCCATTCTTGTTTTGGCTTCATCGGAGATTCTCTTACCTCTTTTGATTTGCTCCAACACCTCTTTTAGCTCTTCTGGTTTCATACTGAAACTATCTTTGCCGGCTGCATAGTTCTCAAAAAGCTTCTTGATTTCCATATATGTGCTAACCATAGTCTGCTCTGGAACAGCCAAAGTTATCTCTTCTTTTGCCATATTTACTATATTATCAAGTATTTTTGTGTGGTTTGCTTTCAAAACTTCATTGAAAAGTGGAAGTTTATACTCTAGTTTTTTGAGATCTTTTTCGAAATCACCTTCACTTTTGAGACTTGTCTCCATGGCTCGCACTAGCTCATTTATCAGCTTGCTTGTCGGCCCTAGCTCCATCAAAGCTTCTTTTACTTGTTTTTTCTTGAAGAAGTTTCCAAGCGCCCCAAGCATCAGTTCAGCATCAGCCACATCTCCTTTCAGCTCAACCTTGTTAGTTTTTTCCCACTCTTTTTTCGCCTTTTCTAGCTGTTTGAAGCTTTCAAGTACATTTTCAACTCGTTTATTATCTTTTTTACTGATAACTTTCTCTTCTTCGCCCTCTTCTGCTACTTCTTCAAACTCTTCTTCTTCGCCCTCTTCTTCCTCTTCTTCATCGCCAAAGCTTTTAAATAGCTCTTTAACTCGTCTTTCTCGGTTGATTAGAGCATCTTTGTAGTTGAGTATAAACTGTAGTAAATATGGTACGGAACAGATAGAGTCAAGTATCATATCTTCACCAGATTCTATTTTAATCGAAAGCTCTACCTCTTCTTCTTTGGTCAAAAGCGGTATTGTGCCCATCTCTCTCAGATACATTCGCACTGGACTGTCAGAGCGCGACCACTCCAGCAAATCCTTATCTTTTGTAAACTCTATAAGATCGTTTGTAATGTCATTTTTGAGCTGAAGAACTGCTTCTTTTTATTTTTTAGCATCTCAAGATTCATTAGCTTTGCAGCTTCAGCTGAAGTTCTTAGTACTTTCTTGTTTTTCTTTGCAAGCTCGATTACTTTTTTGGCTTGCGTAATTGTAGGTGGTTTGTCAAATGTCTCAGCGACTTTTTCATATGTTATGGTTTCAGATTTAGAATCTTTAAATAGCTGTTCGAGGTTGTTTATTTTTGAAGCCAATTATGACGCTCCGATGTGGTTTAAAAAAAGAACGCGGATTATACCCAAATTTGCTGAAAAACAAATTTACCACTATCTATCGACAAAATACATTTACAACTTTAATTATATAAATCAAAATTGAATGCTACACATTGATTGACAATTTTGGTGAATACTTTCTAAAAT
>CAZNYV010000007.1:14453-30498 GCA_964577355.1 uncultured Campylobacteraceae bacterium | reverse complement strand
AAAACCCAAATCAATAAGGGCGGTTTTATGCTCTTTTCTGGTATTTTGGAAGTTATGCCGGATGGTTATGGTTTCTTGCGCGCATCTGATTCTAGTTTGAGCGATACTGTTAATGATGTTTATGTAGCAACTGCGCAGATTAGGAGATTTGGTCTTAGAAATGGTGATATAGTTACAGGGCAGGTGAGAACGCCAAAGGACCAAGAGAGATACTTTGCGCTTCTAAAAATCGAAGCTATTAACTACCTTCCACCTGAAGATAGCAAGAAAAGACCGTTGTTTGACAATCTTACACCTTTATACCCCGATACTCAATTGATGCTAGAGTTTTCCCAAAATAGATTAGCAGGTAGACTTGTAGACCTGTTTACTCCTGTTGGAAAAGGTCAAAGAGGTCTTATTGTGGCTCCTCCTAGAAGCGGTAAGACTGAAATATTAAAAGAAATTGCACATGGCATATCTTCTAACCATCCAGAGGTAGAGCTGATTGTTTTATTGGTTGACGAGAGACCTGAAGAGGTTACTGATATGCAAAGAAGTGTAAAAGGAGAAGTTTTCAGTTCCACATTTGATATGCCAGCTCAAAGTCATGTTCGGGTTGCCGAGCTTGTTATTAGTAAGGCAAAAAGAGCTGTTGAAACTGGTAAGGATGTTGTTATTCTTCTGGATAGTATTACGCGATTGGCTCGTGCATACAATACTGTCACACCATCAAGTGGCAAAGTTCTTACTGGCGGTGTAGATGCTAATGCTCTCCATAAGCCTAAAAGATTCTTTGGGGCCGCTAGAAATGTTGAAGATGGTGGTAGCTTGACCATTATTGCTACGGCCCTAATTGAGACAGGAAGCAGGATGGATGAGGTAATATTCGAAGAGTTTAAGGGTACTGGCAATATGGAGCTCGTACTTAGTCGTCATTTAGCTGACAGGCGTATATATCCCGCTATTGATATATTAAAATCAGGCACAAGAAAAGAAGAGCTACTACTTGGGCCACAAAAGTTGCAAAGGGTTTGGGCTCTCAGAACTGCTATGAATACTGGTATGAAAGATGAGGCTGAGGCACTAAACTTTGTGTATTCTAAGTTGTTGCAAACAAAGAATAATGAAGAATTTTTAGCTATGATGAATAGTGAGTAATTATCTTTGTTTGTTAACTATTGCGTCCGCGCATGACTTTGAGTTTTTGATGCAGTCGCTGATTGAAATACCTTTATAGGAATTAGAGTTTAGATATAGTCCGTTATGTTTTTTCAACAGTCCAAAGATTTTTTCAATTAAATTTGTATGTCCAACTTTGTAGTGGGGCAATCCTTTGTGCCATCTAGTCACTTGAATAAAGTTTGGCTTTGTTTCTATCTTCATTATTTGTATAACAGCACCGATTGCTATCTCTTCGAGTTCTTCTTCGCATTTTGTCGCCAAAAAAGGGTTTCTTTGTCCACCAATTATAACCCTAACTAGTTGATGCCCATCTTCAGCCCTGTCTTCAAATATTGTACTATCCCATACAATGCCAAGTATATTGGAGTTGGAATCCTTTGAGCAAAATATTCCATAACCATCGTCTATATTTATTGGTAGATTTTTGTAACCTAGTGACACTATTGATATTGGGGAATATTCAATTTTCTTTAATATTGCTGCCAAATCACTATCGGTATTTTTTAGAAGTCTAGAAGCTACATATGACGGCGTGCATAATACAACTATGTCGTATCTATGTTTTTCGCCGTTACAGGTCTCAATTTCCCAACCATTGACTATTTTATTAATTGTACAAATTTCTGTATCAACATATATGTTAGACGATACTTTTTTCATTAGTGCGTCTATTAAGGAAGACATTCCGTTCCTGAAGGTTTTGAGCGCTAGTTTAGTTTTTTGCTTATGTTTGTATGTATTTCTTATAATACTTCCGAAAGAGCTCTCAATCTTAGCTATATGTGGGAATGTTGTATTCATGCATAATTTTTCTGCCGTAGATGCAAATAATCCAGAGCTGATTGCATCAATAATTTTGTTCGTAAAATCTCTTCCAAAGCGTCTGTATCCAAAGTGTTGTACGCTTTCTTCATGCTGAGTCTTTTTTAATGGAATCAATATCTCTAGCGCAACTCTTATTTTTGAGAAAATACCAAGTAGTGGACTTGAGAATAGTTCGGATAGCGTAAATGGAATTTTGCTTATATTTACCCCATCGTATATGAATATCGATTTTGCAGCGATATTTTTGTCTAAAAGTTGATCTTCGACCTCTAGCATTCTAAAAATATCTGTATCGTTATCAAAGTTGCATAGAAATGAACTTGCACCCTCCTCAAGCTTATACCCATGCCGGTTGCAAGTCTTAATCTTTCCCCCAACAGATGATTCTTTTTCGAATATATCTATGTGGCAATTGCTACTCAAGCTTCTTAAGTAAAAAGCTGTTGAAAGACCACTTATACCTGCGCCAAGTACACAAATTCTCAAGAGACAATCTTGATATAGATCTCTCTTTCGCGTGGACCATCAAAATCTGCAAAATAAACACCTTGCCATTGCCCCAAGATTGGTTTTGCATCCTCAACAATAAGCGATACTGATGCTCCCATGATTGCTGATTTTATATGTGCATCTGCATTTTGTCCAACGTGTGCATATTTTTTGTCTGCTGGAATTGATTCGGACAAACTTTTTAAAATATCCCTATTTAGATTTGGGTCAATATTTTCAAATAAAAAAACACTTGCAGTTGTATGAGGTGTGTAGATGGCAGCGATTCCATTTTTTATCCCAGACAATATTATTTGTTCTTTAATCTCATTTGTAATCTGTATCAATTCGCTTTTGTGCTTTGATTTAATTTTAATTTTTTTTAGCATCTTTGTTTTGCTCCTTAATGTGATTTTTTAGCTCTTCGTACTCTTTTTTTGTCAGGTATCTAACCCTTCCAGCTGGAAGTGCATTTAAACTAACCCAACCATATGATACTCTTTTTAAGTCAAGTACAGTCCTATTGAACGATGCAAAGAATCGTCTTATTTCTCTATTTTTGCCCTCTTTTAACATTATGCCAAGTCTGCTGAATTTATCACTGTTTTTTTTGATGCTATAACCAGCAAATGGTTCAAATGTCATGGAAGTAATTTTACTATGTTTATGTCCACCTTTTGTGGCATCATCTACATGTATCCCGCTAAGCATTGCTTCTTCCATTTGACTTGTTACTGGACCATCAATTTTAATATTGTATGTTCTCGTTAAATCACTTTTCATCAAACTCTCTGCCACCATTGGCGAGTCAGTCATTAATAACAATCCTTCACTCGCATAATCGAGTCGTCCTATTGGTACAAAATGAGAAAATTTCGATTCTAAAGAGTCATAGATAACTTTTCTACCTTGCGGATCTTTCTTTGATACCAGTTCACCCTTTGGTTTATTATATGCGATGACTGTGTAGAAATCATCGAAGCATTCTTTTAATAGTTTCCCATTTACCCTGACTTCGTCTTCACTATTAATTTGCGCTCCTGGGTTGAGAACAATGTTCGTTCCAATTTTTACATGCCCATTTTTTATTAATTCATCTGCTTCTCGTCTCGAGTATTTGCTTCTATGAGAAATAAATTTGTTTAGTCTGGTTGGGGCGATTGTACATGTATTTCTCATTTTATTCCAGCCTCAATTAAATCATGTATGTGAACTGCCCCTAGTATTGAACATTCATTGTCTGTTATGACTATAAATTGAACTTTGTTTTCTTCAATAAAGCGTAGAACATCGACAGCAAGTGCTTGCGGATTGTTAATTGACTTGGGTGTTATTGTTGCATAATTTATTGCTAGAGAGTCAAGCGAAAAATCATTCTTCATAAGCGCACGCCTGAGATCCCCATCGCTTAAGACCGCATATAACTTTCCATCCTTTTGAATAATCACATTACCTAGTTTCCCCTCTGTCATTCTCACAATAGCATCTCTTAGCGATGTTTCATGTGAAACAATTGGAAGTTCTTTTGTCCTCATAAGGTCTGAAACTTTTAGAAATAATTTCTTTCCAAGACTTCCGCCAGGGTGAAAATTTGCAAAATCTTCTTTTTGAAAATCTCGCGCCCTCATAAGACATACGGCTAGTGCGTCTCCAATGGCCATAGTAAGCGTTGTTGAACTAGTTGGCGCGATATTTAACGGACAAGCCTCCTTTGTTACAAAGATTGATATATGAATATCCGATATAGCTGCTAAAGTTGAATCTTTAAAACCGCTCAGCCCAATTATTGATATGCCCCTTCTTTTGACATGCGGAAGAATAGATAGAAGTTCTGAGCTCTCGCCACTATAACTTATTGCCAAAACTATATCGTTTGTTTGAATCATACCTAGGTCGCCATGCATTGCCTCTGTTGGATGGAGAAAAAAGCTAGGAGTTCCTGTGCTGGCAAATGTTGCGGCTATCTTTGATCCTACAAGCCCTGACTTTCCAACGCCAATAACCACTAGTTTTCCCTCTGTGCGAAGAATTGCTTCTATTGCAGAGCCGAAATTAGCATCAATATTATTAGCAGCTTGCAGTAGTTCGTTTGCCTCTGTTTGGAGAACTTCTTTTGCTATTTCTAGATGTTTCAAAACAAAACCTTATTGAACAAATACACTAGGAACAATGATCGGGTATTTTTTTAAAGCTCTAAATATATGCTTTTTCAGAACTTGTCTAATTTCATTTTCTAGTCCGCGTTTATTTTCTAACATTTCTTTGTCGGCATTCTGAATAAAACTTGTCAGTACATTTTCCATTTCTTCCGAGAAGACTCTGTCGTCCCTGTCTGAAACCAATCCATAGCTTGATACTTTTGGCTTATCAATCAATGTTTTGTTTTGTCTATCAACAAAAGCTACAATCATTACAATACCATTTTCGGCAAGTTCTTGCCTGTCCATAACAACATCTTCATCGATCTGGTTGTTTCTTTGATTGTCAATAAATACTTTTCCACTTCTGACTGTTTTAATCTTTCTCAAGCCCCTGTGGCTTACTTCAATCGTATCTCCGTCGTTCATTAAAAGAATGTTTCTCTCTTCTACACCGCACGATACAGCTGTTTCTTTGTGTTTCATTACATGCTGGTATTCACCGTGTATTGGCAAGAAAAACTTCGGTTTTACTAGTCGCAACATTAGCTTTTGTTCTTCTTGGGCTCCGTGACCAGAGACATGTATATCTGAGAAGTCTTTATATGCAACCTTTGCTCCAGTTTTGAGTATGAAGTTTTGTACGGTCGAAATGCTACCCTCGTTGCCTGGAATAGCACTGGAAGACAAGATAACAGTGTCATTTGGACAAAGTTTAATATGTCTATGTTCGTTTACAGCCATTCTGTATAGTGCGCTCATGGTTTCGCCTTGCGAACCTGTTGTAATTATTAAAACTTCATTTTCGGCGTATTTTCCCACCTCGGCAGCATCTATAAAAATGCCAAACGGTAGTTTTATATATCCAAGATTCATGGCTACTTCTAGGTTTCTCTCCATAGATCTGCCGATAACGGCAACTTTTCTATTGTATTTCAATCCATATTCAATAGCCTGGTATACTCTATGAATATTTGATGAAAATGTTGACATTAGGACTCGACCTTTTGCCCTCGAAAAGATATGGTCAAATGTTGGACCCACAACACTTTCCGACAAGGTTGTTCCAGATTTCATAGAGTTTGTGCTGTCCGAAAGAAGACAAAGCACTCCTTTTTCGCCATAATATGCAAACCTTTGAAGGTCTGTTGGATAACCGTCTATCGGAGTGTGGTCGATTTTGAAGTCGCCAGTATGAATGATTGTGCCAGCCTCAGTTGTGATAGCTAGCGAAGAAGCGTCAATAACCGAATGCGTAACATGCATCCACTCTACTGTGAACTCTCCAATCTGGATTGGTTTTCTCTTTTCAATAGCACGAAAATATTTTTTATACTCAATTAATTTGTGTTCATCAAATTTATTGCCAATCATTCCCAATGGAAGCGGTGAGCCATAAATTGGAAACTGCATCTCTTTAAATAGATACGGAACTGCTCCAATATGGTCTTCATGTCCGTGAGTTATAACTATACCAGCT
Organism: uncultured Campylobacteraceae bacterium; assembly: GCA_964577355.1. Taxonomy (GTDB): domain Bacteria; phylum Campylobacterota; class Campylobacteria; order Campylobacterales; family UBA6016; genus CAZNYV01. The sequence continues at coordinate 24,402 of CAZNYV010000007.1, read as the reverse complement.
ATTTTATGCTTGATTTCCCTGATATATGAGAAGTCTGGTATTAAAATGTCAACACCATGCATTTCGTCGTCAGGAAAGCTCATTCCAACATCAATGATGATTGCTGAGTTTTGGGTTTCCATTACCATCATATTCCCGCCAATCTCTTCGAGTCCGCCTAGAGGGGTTATTCTGATGGTAGCTTTTGTGTTTTGGTTAATTTTTGAGTGAGCATTTAATCTGTCGTAGTGGATTTTTTTATTTACTTCGATAGCATTTTTTATATTTGAATGCCAACCGTAGCCGTCTTGTGGATTTGCGCCATCAGGATACTTGTTTTGGCTCCCATTCAAGTCGCTGCCGGCATTTCTATCAAAACGCTGTTTGTTGTTTTGTTTGTTTTTAAAATATTCTTGTGCTCTTTGATTTCTAGTGACTTCTTGCGTTTGACTGTCGGTTTTTTCTGTGTTAACAGCAAGAGGTTGACTAATTTGCTCTTCCATAATTTGCCTTTTTAATTTTTTAGTAGGCAACCAGATAGGTCTATAAAATTCTTAGCGGTTATTTCGTGAGGTCTTTTGTTGTGTTCAATTCCAAGGCTGTCAAGTGCTGATGCGACAGCAGATTTGTCAAAAATTATAGATAAATTTTTAAGTATAGTTTTCCGTGGAGTCGCAAAAGCAATCTTCAAAAATTTTGAAACTCTTTCAAGCAATTCCAAGTCTAAATTATCATTTTTATTTATCAAAATGAATGACGAAATAACCTTCGGTGCTGGTGCAAAAGCCTCTGGTGGAATATCAAATAAGATTATTCTATTAGTGGAGGCAATTTCAGCCAAAACCGATATGGAACCATAATCACTATCATGGGGTTTGGCACAAAACCTGCTGGCAACCTCTTTTTGTACCAAAACCATGATATTTTTACATCTATTGTCAGACAAAGCGTTCAAGATGATGTTGGTTGCTACATAGTACGGCAAATTTGCAACTAGCTCATAGCTATCTGGTAGAAGCATTTTTGTTTCTTCTTTTGTAGCATCGCCCATAATCAATCTAAATGAACCGTCTGATAGCTCTTGAGGAAATCTTTTCCTCAAGATGCTCTCGAGATCTTTGTCAACCTCTATCGAAATAACTTGTCGCTTGTTTAATAGCTTCTCGGTTAAATCACCCAAGCCAGGTCCTATCTCAACAATAATATTTGAGGTACAGGGCATCGCTGAGATGATTTTGTCTAGGTAAAAACTATCCTGTAGAAAGTTTTGACCAAAGTGTTTTTTTGCTTTTATCATTTATTCAGGATGTTACAATAAACTAAGTTATAATTCGCTGAAAATGTTATAAAAAGCGAGTAGATGGATTATTTAGCAAAGAGAATTATTCCGTGTTTGGATGTCAAAGATGGAAGGGTAGTAAAAGGTGTTAATTTTGTCGGTTTAAAAGATGCAGGAGACCCTGTTGAGATTGCATGTCGTTACAATGATGAAGGGGCTGACGAGATAACTTTTCTTGATATTACGGCAAGTCATGAAAATAGAGACACTATAGTTCATATTGTCGAGGATGTTGCAAAACAGGTGTTTATTCCATTAACAGTTGGCGGTGGCATTCGTGAATTGAATGATATCTACGCACTTTTGAATGTCGGATGTGACAAGGTAAGCATAAACTCAGCAGGCGTCAAAAGACCTGAATTTATCAAAGAAGCATCTTATCGTTTTGGAAGCTCGACGATAGTAGTGGCAATTGATGTCAAGAATGTTGGTCAAGACAAATGGAATGTATTTATAAATGGTGGCAGAATTGATACTGGTAGAGATGCCATCGAATGGGCAAAAGAGGTATATGAGCTTGGTGCCGGAGAAATATTACTTACTAGCATGGATGCTGATGGGACAAAGGCTGGATTTGATGTTGCTGTGACCAAAGCGATTAGAGATAGTATTGAAATTCCAGTAATAGCAAGTGGCGGCGCTGGAAACATAGAACATTTTGTTGATATTTTCAAAAATTCTGACGCCGATGCTGCACTAGCCGCATCTATTTTCCACTTTCGTGAAGTTGATATAAAAGAGCTAAAAAGAGAATTAAAAGAGCAAGGGATAAGTGTTAGACTATGATAATTTCAGCTGGAAAAACAGAAGTATTTGATTTTGCGATGCCGATTGGTGTGGGTTTGATCGAGAGCAGTATGAATCTAACAAAGATTTGTACTGAGAAAAAACCAAAAGAGCTGATATTCGTAGGTTCTGCTGGTAGTTATGGAGAGTTGAATATGTTTGAGCTTTTTTTGTCTTTCAAAGCTGCCAATATTGAGCAAGGTGGTCTTGAGAATAAGGGTTATACGCCACTACTTCAAAGCGTAGATAGCTTATCAAAAAAATTTGATAAAAAATCTCCAATTGTGAATTCGTCAAACTACATTACAACTGATGAGAATAATGCAAAAGCCTTTGAAAAGCTTGGATTATTGGCTGAAAATATGGAATTTTTTTCCGTTCTTAGTGTTGCAAAAGCATTTGGAGTTCCAGCATTTGGAGCATTTGTTGTGACAAACTATTGTGACAAAAACGCACATGATGATTATCTAAAGAATCTAAAAATTGCAAAAGAGATTCTGACTAGTTTTTACGAAGAGGGCTTTGAACTGTGAGCAAAAATGTACTGGATTTGAATCTTGAAGAGCTTTCAGTCTTGGTTACACCAAAGTTTCGTGCAAAGCAGATTTTTGGGTGGATTTATAAGAAATATGCCAAAGATTTTGAGTCAATGAGTGATTTGCCAAAAGATTTGAGAGAGAAACTAGGCTCAGAGCTTAGCATAGGTTTGCCACAAATTGTTACAACCCAGATAAGTAGCGATGGAACAGAAAAATATCTATTCAAACTGCACGATGGACATACGATTGAGGTTGTTTTGCTGATGATGAAAGAGGAGAAAAAAGAGGACGAAAAAACACTCAAGGAAGCCCAATACACGATATGCATATCCTCACAAGTTGGTTGCAAGATTGGGTGTGCCTTTTGTATGACCGCCAAAGGTGGATTTGTTAGGGATTTGAGTGCTGGTGAGATAGTTGGGCAGGTGTTGGCAGTTAGAGCTGAGAAAAGATTTGATGAAAATAAAAAAATGAACATCGTCTATATGGGTATGGGCGAGCCACTTGATAATCTGGATAATGTAATCAAAAGTGTTCAGATTTTGAGTGGAAAAGAAGCACTGGATATTTCGCCAAAACGAATAACGATTTCAACAAGTGGTATGGCGCCGCAGATTAAAAAGCTAGCAGATGCAAATCTGGGCGTCAATCTGGCAATTAGTTTGCATGCCGTAGATGACGAGACTAGAGAAAAGTTGATTCCACTGAATAAAGCGTACGATATCAAAAGCGTAATAGAAGAGGTCAAAAAATTCCCCTCAGATAGCCGTAAAAAGGTCTTGTTTGAGTATTTATTGTTAAACTGTGTTAATGACGACCTAGACAGTGCAAAAGTGCTCGCAAAGCTTGTTAATGGCATAGACGCAAAAGTAAATCTGATTAACTTTAATAATTGTGATGGATTGGAGTTTAGCAGGACGAGCAAGACAAAAGCTGAAGCCTTTCGAGATTTTTTACTCTCAAAAGGTGTTAACTGTGCCATTAGAGCTTCGCGAGGACAGGATATAGACGGCGCGTGCGGACAGCTTAGGGAGCGAAAAACATCTTGAGTTTTAGGCTTCTTTGATTTTTGATACGATTTTTCCGCTTTTTTTGAGCGCTTTTTCTATATTTTTGTCTGCACACAATATGACAGCCATTCTTCTGCCTATGTGGCTCTCTGGTTTGCCAAATACTCTTACTTCGCAGTTGTCGCCAAATGCTTCGTCAGGGATATCAAATGATGGTTCATGTGATTCCACAGTAGATTTGAATGCTGCACTTGCGCCACTGCTGAGGAATCTAAACTCTAGTGGCAATCCAAGCACTGCTTGTACATGAAGTGCAAATTCGCTTCTTGATTGAGTAATCATCGTAACCATTCCAGTGTCATGTGGACGAGGAGAGACTTCGCTGAAATATACTTCGTCTCCAGCAACAAATAGCTCTACCCCGAAGATTCCCTTGCCACCCAGTCCATCCGTGATGGTTTTGGCTATTTTTTGAGCTTTTTTGAGAGCTTTTTTGCTCATTGGCATTGGTTGCCATGAGTATATGTAGTCGCCGTCTTTTTGTATATGTCCAATCGGTTCACAAAAGATTGTTTCTTCGCCATTTCTAGCTGTTAACATTGTGATTTCATAGTCAAATTTAACAAACTCTTCTATTATTAGTTCGCTTGCATCACCTCTAGCCTCCTGCGCCATTTCAAATGACTTTTCGACATCTTCCGGTTTCCTGCATACACTCTGCCCATGTCCTGAACTACTCATGACTGGCTTTATTACGCATGGATAACCGATTTTTTCACAGCCAGCCTTTAGCTCTTCTAAGCTCTTGGCAAAGATGAACTTGCTGGTTTTTAGTCCAAGCTCTGTGGCTGCAAACTCTCTGATGCCTTTTCGATTCATCGTCAGGCTTACAGCTCTAGCGTTTGGTATGACGGTGAACCCTTCCGCCTCCGCCTCAAAAAGTGCGTCAATGCTGATAGCTTCTACCTCTGGTAGAATATATGTTGGCTTTTCTCGTCTGATTAGCTCTAAAACAGCATTTTTGTCTTTCATATCTATCGTATAGCATCTGTGTGCCACTTGATGAGCTGGAGCATTTTCATACCTGTCAACAGCAACAGTTTCAACGCCAAGTCTCATCGCCTCTATGACGACCTCCCGTCCAAGTTCGCCTGAACCTAAGAGCATTATTTTGATTGAATTTGATTTAAGCGGTGTGGTAAATTTCATCGGAGGTGCCTTTGTGTGATTTGGAGAATATTACAAAACGAGGGCTAAAAGTGTGGAGATTTGACACTATTATCGGATAGTTTTTTTGCAGGAATTCCGCCATGAGTGGTGTATGGTTCAGTGATATTTTTTGTTACTACGGCATTTGCAGATATTGTCACACCTTCGGCTATGGTGATAGCTCCGATGATTTTTGCTCCAGGTCCGATGTAGCAGTTATCCCCTATGATTGGAGCATTAGGATTTTTGAGGTCTTCACCTATGAGCACACCCGCTCCTGCAATAGTGCAGTTTTGCCCTATGCGCGCCTTGCCGTTGATGACTATATCTCCGTAGTGTCCAAGCTCGAGTCCTCTGTCGCAAGAGTTGGGAGATATGCTAAAGCCAAGCCTGATAGACTCTTTTTGGAATTTATATCTGAGACAAAGCAGGATGACTTTTGAGCAAAATCCTTTTTTGCAGTTTATGTAATATTCAAGTTTTCGTAGGAGTTTTTGATATTTCCATATTGGGTGAAAAAATCTATCTCGAAGTGAATCGGTGACTCTGAGAGCCTTTTTGTCTGCTTCAAGATATGATTTGTACTCTTCGTAATTGTTTATCATTCAAATAGCTCTCCGAGTGTATTTTTTATAGTGTTTTGGATGTCGTATTTTTCTATTTTTTCTCTCATATCGTGAGGTGCGCTGACTGCTAAAGCGTTTGATAGAGCAATTTTTAGCCCGCCCTCGCTACCTATCTCAAATACAAATCTATCATCATCTACGATATATCTCATTTCTCCAGCTGTGCTTACAACAGCCCTCTTGCCACAACTCATAGCCTCCACGACAGTAAGCCCGAAAGCCTCTCCGTATGATGGCAGAACAAAGATGTCTATGCCATTGTAAAAGCCTCTCAAATCATCCACAAATCCGAGCCATACAAACCTATCTCTATACTTGCCCAAAATCTCTATGCAGCTATTCTTGATGCCCTCATCCCCACCACCAGCTGATACAAAGAGTAGATTTTCATCATGCTCTAATATATCCGCGGCAACTTTTGCTAGTAGTTCATATCCTTTCATCCTGTCAATTCTGGCTGCTATGCCTATGATTTTGGTATTACTATCAGCTTTGAGACTCTCTCTGAAGCTATCTCGCAAGGTATCATTGGGGGCGAAAAACTGTGTGTCTATACCGTTTGGTACCACTACGCAACCATTCTTGCTGTAGCCATTTTTGATGTGAAAATCTTTTGCACTATTTGAGACATATATTACTTTGTCGGCGAAGCTCGAAAATATTTTTTGTAGCCAAAATACGACTTGAAACACTTTGCCATAGCTTTTGTAGTCGATAAAAGCGGAGTGGATGCACCAGACAACTTTTGTTTTTTGCTTCAAAAATGGCTTTGCCCATAGCGAAAAGAGATTCATCTCACCGATGTGAGCGTAGATAACGGATGGCTTGAAAGAGTTTAGAAAGGTTAAATATGAGCGAAAAAATGCCAAGAAATCGTATCTGCCACTTTTGTTCAGGCAGACGAAATTATCACCCAGAATAGCTCTGGCTTGCTCGTCCATTGCGCCCTTGTACATCGTGCATAGTGCTACTTCGTAGATGTTTTTGTCGATTTTTTGGATTAGCTCCATGACTAGTTTTTCTGCTCCGCCGATGTCTAGAGAGCGAATAGAGATAAGAAGTCGTTTTTTCATAGAGTTTCGTTAAAATCGCGGAAAATATATGAAGGATTTGGTTTGCAACCGTTAATTAGCATCATCGTACCTATTTATAATGTGGAAAAATACCTCGCAAAGTGTATCAAATCTATCATCAATCAAACATACCAAAATATCGAAATTGTTTGCATAGACGACGGCGGGACTGATAGCTCAGGAGCGATATTGGATGAGCTTGCAACAAGCGATGGTAGGATTGTGGCGATTCATCAGTCCAATACTGGGCTCATCGGTGTGCGCAAAAACGGTGTAAGCGTGGCAAAAGGTGAGCTGATAGCTTTTGTGGATAGCGACGACTATGTGGATGAACATCTGATAGAAGCACTATACAACAATATGAGAGAGCATAATTCTGATATAGCAGTTTGTGGATTTGATATTGTGGATGAGGATGGCGCAATACTCTCGCAAATCACACTAAAAAATCACTCTGAGGATAGCGGTAAGGCTCTGCGAGGGCTGATTTACGAGGATTTTGCCAAGACTGGGCTATATCCTATGTGGAACAAACTCTACAAAAAAGAGCTATTCACAAAAATAGAGTTTCCCGCGGGAAATTTCAACCTAGGCGAAGACCAGTATCAAAATCTCCAGCTAATTGATAATGCTGTGAAGGTGTCTTTTGCTGAGGGTCACTTCTATAGCTATGTGCAACGAGCTGGCTCCATCATGAAAAGTATGAAGCTTGAGTATATTCAGTCATTTTTTTCGCTTTTGAAGCTAAAGCGTGAGTTGATACTGAAGTATGATATGCAAAAAACAGATGCAAAAAAGGTTTTTGATAACTACTTTTCGACTATTTTTGACCTGTATGGTTTTGCTTATCGTTCGGGCAACAAGGAGTGTATTGAGTTTTTTAATGCTGCTCTAGTGAGAGAGGAGTTTTTTGCTTTTTCAAACTTGCCACTATCTGTGACAAATCTGCTAAGAGCAGTTAAATTTGGGCTTAGGAGATACTTTTGAGCTCTAGTTTTATATCCCTAGAAATCCATGCAAGCCCTATAAATACAGCAAATTCGACTATAACATATAACCACGCTGCCCCCGTAGCATGATAATCTCTGACCAGTGGATACGATACGGCAGTGGCTATTATGGCGATAATAAAATATAAATTTTTGAGCCTCGAAGCGTGTCCTCTGACAATCAATATGTGATTTGAGATGATTACGCTAAGTGCCACAAAAAGTGGACCAACTGACATAATTTCGAGAATCTTGGCACTCTCTTTGAACTCTGCTCCAAGAAGTAGTCCAACTATATCTTCTGCAAAAAATCCAAGAATATTGACACCAACAAACATCACAATAGCTGCCAAGAAAATCAGTCTTTTGACAAATATATTTGCCTCGCCCAAGTCATGCTTGCTGAGGGTAGATGTGATGGGAAATATAGCAGATGAGACAGGTGTAATCAATGCTTGAAGGGCAAAAATAAGCTTGTTAGCGCCCATGAAAATGCCAGCCTCGACTTTGGAGGCTAGCATTCCGACCATTAGCGCTGGTAGATTTATATAGTACGATATGGCTATGTTTGCGATAAAAATGTGCCAAGCTCCGTCAAATACGCTTTTTAGATATTCTCTCGCAGGCTTGGCTACTGTTAGCCCTAGCTCCTTGATAGCTGAACGGTTGGCTAGAAAAGCTATAAAGCCCCATGATAGTGCAGAGCTTAGAGTGACATACATTAGTCCATCTGGAGTTCTTACAAGTGCTATAGTGAGGATGGCTGTTAGAATCTGAGCCAAAATCGAAAATACTAAATAGCCAAAAAGCTTTTGTAGCCCTTGATAAAGCCATACTGGCACGAGTGTCTGAGCTGTTATTGTAGCCCACATAAATAGATATAGCAGTAGTGATGAGTCGGTAGCAATAGACAAAAGAAGCGCTGGTAGAAACAGCATAGCCGAAATTGCCAGCTTGATAGTGTTGACTGCACTGTATAGTTTGGAAAGTGCTGGTTTGTCATCTTTGAGATGAGCACACTCCTTGACCGCCCAGACATAAAATCCAAAATCCACCAAAATATTCATATATGCTGATATCGCCCACATAACAGATAGTTCACCAAAAGCTGTCCCGCCAAGCACTCTGGATAGGTATGGAAGCAGTAGAAAAGGGACGATGTAACTTGCAATCTGTAAAAACATCAGTATTGAGGCGTTTGTCGCTATTTGAGATTTTGAGTTTTGCACTGGCTCACCATATGTTTTAGATGTGGAGATTTTGCCAAAACTATACAAAAATAGTCTATAATGAGCGCAATTTTATCTTCAAAACTTCTTTTTTATTCTTTAGCAAGAGGAATTTTAAAGATAAAACTGTTTTTAACTATAAAAGGGCAAATGTGTCAAAAATCCCATGTTCTCATTGTGGTTTAGAATTTGAAAAATCAGCGATGATAGTTGATTTTATAGGCGATGAAGAGCTGTTGTTTTGCTGCAAAGGGTGTCAAGGTGTGTACCATCTGCTCAAAGACGAAGGTCTTGATACATTTTATGACAAAAGAGCCCACAATACTTTAGAACCGCCAAAAGAGGTATACTCCGATAGTGGTCGCTTTGACCTTGATAGTTTTTCCGCAAAATATATCACCACAAAAGATGGTTTTAGCTCAATATCGCTCATCATCGAAGGAATACATTGTTCGGCTTGTATCTGGCTAAATGAAAAAATTATCTCAAGGCTAGATGGTGTTATAGAGGCAAATATCAATTTTACGAATAACAAGGCTCATATTGTCTGGGATGCAAATACGCTCAAACTATCTACAATCATCGATAAAATCAGAGCAATAGGCTACAACGCATATCCATATGACGCCAAAAGTCAAGAGTTTGTCGCGAACAAAGAGAGAAGAAGTAGCTATTTGCGATTGATTGTTGGTGTGTTCTCTTCAATGAATATTATGTGGATTGCACTTGCTTTGTATTCTGGATACTTTGGAGGGATAGAGGAGTCACATCAAAATATACTCCATCTAGCAGAGTGGATGCTTGCAAGTGTCACTCTTTTTTATTCTGGTAGTATTTTTTATAAGGGTGCTTACTATTCTGCCAAAAGTGGCACTGTTTCGATGGATACCCTCGTTGCTACAGGTTCATCATTGGTCTACGCGTACTCAGTATATGCTGCGCTACATGACAAAAGCGAAGTCTATTTTGACTCTGTGACAATGATAATTACATTTGTTTTGGCTGGTAAATATCTCGAGAGCCTCAGCAAAAAGCAAGCAGTCGATGTGTTGGACACCATCGGTGCGGATATGCCCACAGAAGCGCTTGTACTTAGAGATGGTGAAAAAGTTGTCTTGCCACTAGATAGCGTGGCTGTTGGTGATATTATAGAGATCAAAAGTGGCGAAC
>CAZNYV010000007.1:7365-14443 GCA_964577355.1 uncultured Campylobacteraceae bacterium | reverse complement strand
GTTTCATAGTTGCTGGAGAAGCTGATTTTGATGAGTCGAGTATCACTGGTGAGAGTTTGCCTGTATCAAAAGTTATCGGCGATAGCGTTATCAGCGGCTCTCTAATAATCAATGGCGTTGTGCGCTATAAAAGTGTCAAGGATTATGCGAACTCTAGCTTTTGCGTCATACTCAAGCTATTAGAGGAGTCGCTATCCAAAAAGCCAAATATTGAAAACTTTGCTAATTCATTGTCGAGATACTTTTCTATTGCAATTTTGACACTGGCGTTGTTCACATTTGTCTTGCACTTCTTTCTGTTTGGCAAAAATTTTGACAGTGCACTTATCATCTGCGTCTCTGTAATCGTCATTGCTTGTCCGTGTGCATTGGCACTCGCAACCCCTATAGCCTCAGTTGTTGGTGTGGCTACGGCTGCCAAGAAACGGGTGATTTTCAAGGCTTCATCTGCGCTTGAGAAGCTTGCCAAAGTATCTGTTTTGTTTGTGGACAAGACTGGTACTCTAACAGAAGGCAGACCGCAAGTATTTAAAAGTGAGAAACTAGCCCAATATGACCAAAAGCTTTTGATTGCGGTGTTGTCCGAATCCCACCATCCTGTATCTCGGGCTCTGCTTGAGCATCTTGGCGGACACAGAGAGATGGAGATGGTTGGCGTTAAAGAGACAAAGGCAAGAGGGGTAGAAGCTGTAATAGATGGCAAAAAACTTCTTGGCGGCAATGGTTCATTTTTGAGTGAAAATTCTATTGGCGTACCTTCTGAACTGCTTGGTGCAAACTTTATCTTTGCTGTCGACGGAGTGGTTTGTGAAGCGTTCTGGCTCAAAGATAGGGCTAGGGATGACTCAAGAGAGGCTATACAAAAAATCCGCTCAATGGGTATTGAGGTTGTAATGCTGACTGGTGATAATAGTGTGAGTGCCAGTGAAGTAGCAAGCGAAGTTGGAATAGAGACCTATCACTACTCTCTAAAACCAGATGAGAAATTGGCATTTGTCAAGAAAGCTCAGGAAGGTGGAGCTGTTGTTGCGATGGTTGGGGATGGTATCAATGACACTGCAGCCTTGGCGCTTGCCGATGTTTCTGTCTCGCTGGCCGGGGCTAGTGACGCATCCGTGATGAGTGCAGATATTATTTTGCTCAACTCAAATATGACTGGGCTCTCTGATTCATTTTTGATTAGTAAGAAAACATATGGAATTATCAAACAAAACATACTGTTTTCACTAGTTTATAATATCATCACTATTCCAGTAGCGGTACTTGGTTTTGTAATTCCACCAGTTGCCGCTGCGTCTATGTCGTTTAGCTCGATTATCGTGGTGCTAAACTCAATCAGAATAAAAAGAGGTTAATATGGACGACAATACACTAACGCTGATGCTATTTGGTTCACTGCTGCTAGGCGGTATGGGCGTTACAGCGTTTATTTGGGGGCTTAGAAGTGGACAATTTGACGATGAGAAGAAGTTTATGGAAGGCTTGCTTTACGATGGCGAAGAGGAGCTTCGTGAAGCAGTAGACAGAGAAAACCGTATCAAAGAAGCCAAAAAAATAGTTAGTGAATCAGAAGCCCTAAAGGGCGCTGAGAAGGTCGGCTAGGGATGTTATCTTTGGCTTTGTCGTTTGAGCTGTTGATGACGATTGACTAGCAGTAGAAGCTGTAATTGCAGCTTGTTTTTTCTCTTCTTTGGACTTCTCTTCCAGCTCTTTTAATAACTGTTTTTTGTACTCAGCAACACCTTCTTTGACGGCTTTCATGGCTGCTGTCATCTGTTCTGGCGTTAGTGGAGGGTTGTTGTAGACCCCATTTGCAGCTTTCAAGTCTTCTTCGCGTTTTTTGATAAGTTCTTCTATTTTGTCTAGGTTCATCTTGGTGACAAAACCTTGTGCACCACCATCTTTTTTCATTTTGTCAAAAAAAGCTTTTATCTCAGCATCTGTGGTCTCTCGCTCGAGTTGTCTTTTGGTTTTCTTTTTCTCGGTTTGGTTTGTCTGGGATGTGGCGCTATTCATTGTGGCGGCAAAAGCATCTGCATTTGCTTGTGAAGATGAAGCTGGTTCCTGTGTTATGACAAACTGCGCTAAATATGGGTTCGTTGATATATCTACCATTTCAAACTCCTCTATATTTTAATATTAACACGCAAATATCATTCCTCAAAGGTTGCCAAGCCTAGTGAGAAACCCTGCCATCCATGATGACTTTATTCATAAGTTCAAAAAGCTCTGAAGACGAGCGTTCCATCTCTGCGAAATTATCATAAATAGCTTGTTTGTTGGCTAAAATTTTGTTCTCATCTTCAATAAGGTGTAAAATTTTGTGTGAGCAGTCGTGTACAACTTTGTGTAGTGGGTCAATTTGTGCGTAGCTTTGCAGTTTCCCAAAATTGTCTTTGCCTCGTGTTTGATACCATTTGCCAAATCTGCAATTGGTATGGTCACTGAATGTTGATTGCGAGCGCCCTTGTATCACCTCTTTGTATGTGTTGTGCTTGAACACGATATGGTCGACTTTTGCCAAGATGCTAAACGACAAGTGGGCAAGAGACTGTGACATGCTTGAGACTCTTTTGGCGCTTGTGTTGAAACTGTAGATTACATTTTTGAAATCTTCAACAGTACTGCTAGAGGACATGGCAAGCTCCGTCATGTCTGACGAATTTGATTCTATCTGCCCAGCTTCTTGTTGCAGGGTTTGTATAGATATTGCAATTTCCCCTGTAGCTTTTTGAGTTCTCTCGGCAAGCTTTCTAACTTCGTCAGCGACAACAGCAAAACCTCTGCCGTGCTCGCCAGCACGAGCAGCTTCGATGGCCGCGTTTAGAGCTAGAAGATTTGTCTGATCTGCAATGTCTTTGATTAGATTGGCTACTGAGTTTATGTCTTCAGTCTTTTGGTTAAGCGATTTGATGTTTTGATTGGAGCTAGCAATATGTTCTATTAGTTCGTTTAGCTTGTGAACAATTTCCTCGATTGAGCTGATGCTTTCATTTGATTTCTGAGCTGTTGTTTCACTTTCTGCATTTATCACTTCGAGTTCAGATTGACTCATTTTCAAATCTTCTTGGACAATCGATAGCCCTGCATATGTTTTGGAGCTATACTCTGATAGTCCCATATTCATCTGACCTCTGGCAGTGTATGTTTGGTGCGCTTCCATCGCTTTTATTGCATCATTTACCAACCCTAAATTGTAGGCAAACTGTCCAGGCATGCCACGCTTGTTGGCTTTTCTATAAAAGTGACCACCTGATGCTTGTGTGATGGATGTTTTGACCTCTCTCATAAACACCTCTAGTTTGTCGAGCATATTATTGACATTCCATGAAGCGTCTCTGAGTTCGCCGCCATCTGTGATATTGGTAATCCTGTTTTCAAAGACACCATTGTTTACATCGCTTACGACGGCACCTAGTTCTTCTACGCTTTCTTTGCTTGTGCGAATTTGCATATTTAGCATAAACATCAAAATAACATTTATGATAGAGCCTAGGAATAGCCAGTGAAATCCAATAATAGATGCAGTAAGACAAACGCCAGCGACCAACAGTACTGTGCTGACTATTGCTAAGTATTGCGCTTTAGAAAGAGAGGATAAATTGTTCATATGCAACACCTTTCGAGTCTAGTAAATTTTGGAGATGTTTCATGCCAGCAGGTATTCCACCTTTTTCTTCGATGGACAGTAGCTCCTGATAGATTTTATCAAAAAGTTCAACACTAGCTCTAGCTGGTTTTCGTCTGACTGAGTGGTAGCCAATAATCTGTCCATTTGAATCAAAGGATGGCGTAACTTGCCCCTCTACCCAGTAAAAACTGCCATCTTTTGCCATGTTTTTTACGAATGCGATAATTTCTTTGCCCTCTTGGATTGTTTGCCAAAGGAGTTTGAATATTGTTTTTGGCATTGATGGGTGTCGCAATATGCTATGTGGGGCACCTAGGAGCTCTTTTTCGCTATACCCAGAGATTTTTATAAAGAGCTCATTTCCGTATGTAATACGACCTTGCAAGTCTGTTTTCGAGACGATGAATTCATTTTCATCAAATACAATTTCATTGTTTTGCGGAGTTGCCATGCTGTTTCCGTTAGATTTGGATGAGGCATTAAAAATACCTAGTTACTATTATACTCAAGTAAAATAATTTTTTCGAATATCTAGTGCTAGTTTATTGCCTCTTTGATAATCCTTGCTTCTTCTTGTAAGAGTTCTAATTTTTTGAACATGCTCGTACTCTCGTCGGATAGGATTTTGACAAATGCGCTTCCCACGATGACGCCGTCAGCTCCTAGCACTCGCTGTTTCGCGGTATCTCTATTTACACCGAATCCAACAAAGATTTTCTCATTTGTGTGTGATTTGGCTAGTTGTAGTATAGGTTGCAAATCCTCGCTCTTGTCTGCTCCAGTGATACCGGCAAATGCGACTAGATAGATGAAATCATTTGCGCTTTTGCAGATTTTTACCACCCTGTCGTCTGTGTCCGTGACAGCCAAAAACTGCACGAGAGAAGTGTTGTGGCTTGACAGCATAGAGGAGTATTTTGCCCCCTCTTCAAAAGGCAAGTCAGGGATGATGAACCCTTTTATCCCAGCCGCTTCGCTCTTTTTGACAAAACCCTCAAAACCGTTTGTATAAAACATATTAAAATAGCCCATGAGATATGTTGGAATCTGAGAGCTTATCATCTTTGCCACTTCAAATGCTTGTGCGGTTTTGAAGCCACTGTTAAGCGCTTTTAGGTTTGCTTTTTCTATCACTTCGCCGTCTGCCACAGGGTCAGAAAACGGCAGTCCTAGCTCTATTCTATCAGCCCCAGCCTCTTTTAGGGCAAGGATGGCATCGGCGGTAAAAGTTTTATCCGGAAGTGAGCAGGTTATGTATGCTACTAATTCTTTCATGTTGACCTTATTTTAAAGCTCATTTTAAGTTTTCGCTTTTAGATATTATTTTTTGATAACAAGGCAAAATATTGGAAGCTACCCTTGATAACTGACAAGATTTTAACACAGTTAGCAAAAATAATAGCAAAGCCCTGTGGGTTGGACTAAATGAACGATATTTTTTGATAAAATTTATTCTCTTAAGCTTGGCTAGGCTCATAAATTTTACCTTCAAATCTCATCTCATTTAGCTCCAACGAAAAGCTAAAATGAGTTTTAAAATAAGGTCTAATTTTCCTTGTAAATTTCAGCTAGCACCTCGACAAATCTATCGTCATCGTTCGGGCATTTTGCCACTATATAATCCTCAAATCCACATCTCTCTGCTACCTCTCGGTATTCGATTTCTAGCTCATAAACTGTTTCTAGATTGTCAATCGTGAAGGCTATCGGGCAGATTAGCACCTTGGTATTGCCCAGATTTTCTAGCGTGTCACCAAGTGACGGCGAGAGCCATTTCATAGGACCTAGCTTTGATTGGTATGCTAGGTGCGTACGGGCAAAATTGATACCTTTTGAGGCGAGCATATTTCTCAAAATCTCCACATGAGCGTTGATTTCAGCTTCGTAGCTATCGCCTGCTTTTATAATTTTCTCAGGTAGTGAGTGAGCGGAAAATACCAAATCATACTCGGCTGGGGTTTTGCCATCCATCGCCTCTACCATCTTGGCGATGAGTAGCTCGTTGTAGGCTTGGTTTTCATAAAATCTCTCTATGTGTGACGGTTTGGCAAAGAGCTGGTTTTTGATGGCGTTTGCGATGAAATCCTCTACAGATGATTTGGTCGTAGTGGTTGAGTATTGCGGATATAGTGGGAGCAAGAACACTTCCGTGATACCCTCCTGCTTCATCTGCTCTATCGCCTCGGATGCAAAAGGTGGGGTGTATCTCATGGCGATATAGACCTTTGAGCCTGTTTTGTCCTCTAGTTTTGCTGCCAACTTTTGCGTGATTTCTAGCAGTGGAGATTTGCCACCGATGAGTTTGTAGTGACTTTGCGCGCTTTTTGTGCGGGTGAGGACTATCATGGTGCCTATGAACTTGCGAAGAATGGGGCGCACTGTCAGGATGTTTGGATCAGCGAACATATTGGTCAAAAAAACTGGCACTTCGTCAAGGTTTGACGGACCACCCATGTTGAGGAGAACTATTGCTTTGGACATTTGGTTGTGAGCCTTTGTATATTGTGCGATTGAACTTTTGGCGGATTATAACACAAAAAAAGCTTGGGCGGATTTGTGCCAAATACTTTTGCAATACCATACAAAAAAACGATACAATGACGCAACTTAATCAAATTAGACAGGGAGATGGGCGGATGAGATATGTTGTTTTGCTTCTTGTGTTTCTTTTTTCCATATTTTTTACGACCGAGATGCAAGCTCAAAATGAGTCAAAATCTCTCACCGAATACAAGATAGAACAGCTCCAAAAAGAGCTAGACAAACTCAAAAAAGATGCAGATGATACAAAAGACAACAAGCTAGAGCAAAAGAAAGATATAGAAAATATCAACAATAGAGTCGGCGATATAAATTTGTATGTGGCTTTTTATGGGACATTGACTACTGTTTTGCTTGTTGGTTTTGGATTTATTTCTTATAAAAACGCGAAGACAGATGCGGAGAATACAGTAGAAAAGTGGGTGGAAAATGACGGCAAAAAGATGCTTGAGGCTATTAATAAAAATCTCGAAAAAGAAGCGGAAAATAAAATAAACAGTATCGTAAAAGCAGGAGAAGAGAAGATAACTGCGCTCTCTAATAATTTTGAAAAAGACCATAATGAACAACTACAAAAACATGAGAATGACCATATAGAACTAACAAAAAAATACACTCCAGAAGAGAAAGAAGCTGTTAGCCAAGAAGCTGCAAAGAGTCAAAGAAAAGAGAATAAAACATTTATGGACTATTGGAATTTCATAGTAGATTTTAGCGCCAACGGTAAGTATGACGAGATATTGTCGACTATCATGGAAGTAGAAGCCTCGAGTATAAAAATGAGCATAAAGCAAAAAGCAGATTTTCAATTTGCAAAAGGATATGTCTGTAGTGAAAAAGAAATGTATGACGAGGCGATAGAGGCGTACAAAAAAGCTATAGAGATAAATCCGAAAAGGGATGAGG
>CAZNYV010000007.1:0-7265 GCA_964577355.1 uncultured Campylobacteraceae bacterium | reverse complement strand
AGGCGATAGAGGCGTACAAAAAAGCTATAGAGATAAATCCGAAAAGGGATGAGGCGTATACGAATCTTTTTGAGCTACAGCTAATTTTAAATCAAGAGTTTGACGACGAGCAAAAATATATAGATATGTTTGAGGGTGACAAAAAAACACTTATAAAGTATGAAATGCTAAAGGTTTTACAATCGATAAGCAAGGGCGGTACATATAGTTTGTCGCTAAAAGAATGGGAGGATAAGTATCAAGGTGTTGGTCTTTGTGGTTGGGGCTGGGCTGAGCTAGACAGATGGATTGGCGATATGGATGATGGTGATAACAAAACGAAATTACTAGAGGCTATCGAAGAATTTAAAACTCACAAATAGACTGGAGGAGGAGGGCTAAGCTAGCCTAAAACCCCAACATATCTTTGGCTTGTGCCATGTCTTTGTCGCCCCGTCCAGAGATATTGACTATCACGGTTTTACCATTTAGCTCATCACCCATCTTGCGGAGCATCGCCACCGCGTGTGCACTCTCAAATGCTGGGATTATCCCCTCTCTTTGGCTGAGCCACACGAACGCATCAAGTGCTTCTTTGTCAGTGATGTTGTCATAGCGTGCTGAGCCCGTGTCTTTTAGCTGGCTATGCTCTGGTCCGATACCAGGATAATCGAGTCCAGCAGAGATGGAGTGAGCTTCTTCTATCTGTCCGTCTTCGTCTTGGAGTAGGTATGTCAGCTGTCCGTGAAGCACTCCTGGGCGACCTTTGGCGAGACACGCCCCGTGTTTGTGGGTTTCTATGCCATCTCCTCCAGCCTCTACGCCGATACAAGTGACCTTCTCATCGTCTAGAAAATGACTAAAAATTCCCATAGCATTGGAGCCTCCACCGATGCATGCGATGACAAAATCAGGCAGCTCGCCCTCTGCTTCTAGTATCTGCTTTCTAGCTTCCCAGCCTATGACCGCTTGGAAATCCCGCACCATCATCGGATAAGGATGAGGACCAGCGACTGTTCCTATGATGTAGTATGTGTCTTTGGCGTTTGTCACCCAGTGCCTTATCGCATCGTTCATAGCGTCTTTGAGCGTTTGCGAGCCGCTTGTCACCGCGTGAACTTTGGCCCCTAGGAGTTTCATACGAAATACATTTAGCTCTTGACGGGCTACATCTTTTGCTCCCATAAATATCTCGCACTCCAGTCCAAACAGTGCGCACGCCGTCGCCGTAGCCACTCCGTGCTGTCCTGCTCCAGTTTCCGCGATGATTTTTTTCTTGCCGAGTCTTTTGGCGAGCAGGGCTTGAAGGATGACATTGTTTATCTTGTGACTGCCTGTATGGTTGAGGTCTTCACGCTTGAGATATATCGTAGCACCTAGCTCATCGGATAGATTTTTGGCAAATGTCAGCTGTGAGGCTCTGCCCATGTAGGTTTTAAAGTAGTAGTCAGCCTCTCTCCAAAAATCCTCATCAAAACGCACTTTTTTGTACTCATGGTCTAGCTCTATTAGTAGAGGCATAAGTGTCTCAGGGACGAACCGTCCGCCGAACTCGCCAAAGTGCCCGTTTTCGTCTGGGTCAAATCGTGATGGTTTTGGGATATACATTTGGAGCCTCGTTTGATTTTTAGTTGTCTGGATTTTATCAAAGTATGACTAAGGTGGCGCGAGTATGTCACTAAAAAGTAAAAAAATAGTTGTATAATGTCCAAAATTCAAGTACAAGATTGGTTCAAGTGGAAGTTTTGGCAGTTATTTTTTTTGTTTTGCCATTCATCGGTGCTTTTTTCGTCATGGGCTTTCGTGGTGCTTTACGGACGATTACTACGGTCAAAATGGCGCTTTTGCCAGCTCTCTGTTCTATATTATTTTATTGCATAATGGATGTGCCTGTCGTAGTGCTTGACGCGGGCGAGTTTTTATCACATACTATTTTGGCAGCTGACTTTTTGCTGCTCGGATTTTTTTTGTATCAAGGTGTGAAAAAATCAAACAAGACAATATTGATTCTTTCGTCTATACAGTTGGTTTTATTGATGACTTTTACCATGCTCGGTCTGCACGAAAACACGCCCGCACTGAGAATAGACCATTTGTCGGCGATGATGTTTTTGCTTGTAAACATAGTCGGCGGAATAATTGTCTTGTATGCCATCGGTTATATGAAAGATGAAGATACAAGCGAGTGGCGTAAGTCGTACTTCTTGGCGCTTTTGGTCGCCTTTTTGGGTGTGATGAATCTGGCTGTTTCGTCTGACAATCTGGAGTGGTTTTTCTTTTTCTTTGAGCTGACTACGCTATTTTCGTATCTGCTCATTGGATTTCGAGATGATGAGATTTCAAAACAAAACGCGCTAAACGCCCTCAAGCTCAATCTGTATGCTGGCGTGGCTTTGGCTTGTATGATTGTGGTTGCTACATACGCACTCGGAACAGTCTCTATAAATACATTGCTATCCTCTAGCCACTCTCCAGCTGTGATGCTGTTGATTATTTTGTTTTGTTTTGCAGGATTCGTCAAAGGTGCGCAACCGCCTTTCTCGTCTTGGCTCCTCGGTGCGATGGTTGCTCCGACACCTGTAAGTGCGATACTTCACTCGGCTACGATGGTCAAAATAGCACCGTTTATGCTTCTCAAAGCGTCACCGTTTTTGCACGAGACATTTTTTGCAAAAAGTATGAGTCTTTTGCTGTTCGGCTCATTTTTGATTAGCGGTTATCTCGCACTCAAAGAGGATAATTTCAAAAAAGTGTTGGCATATTCAACCATCTCGCTACTCGGTTTGATGATGGGTCTAGCACTCTTTGGCTCGCCACTAGCCGTGACAGCCGCGATGGTATTGATGATTTTTCACGGAATATCAAAAGCGCTTTTGTTTTTGCAGGCTGGGATTTTGGAGAAGGCTTTTCATATCAAAAGTGTTGAGGATTTTGGAGGGCTTTGGAACAAATCGAGAAGCACGGTTTTTTTGATTTTGTTTGGTTTTTTATCTATCATCGTCCCGCCTTTTGGGGCATTTTTGGCAAAGTGGTTAGCTATCGAATCGCTTGCCAGCTCTAGTGGGGCATATCTAGCACTCTCTAGTGTAGCCGTGGCACTTGGCGGAATTGTGCTAACTATTTTGTATTTCAAAGTCAGTTTCAAGCTTTCCATACAGACGGGCTCACCAGAACCAAGCACAAAGCTCAGATTTTCATACAATGCTAGCTCTTACTTGTTGGCTTCGATGCTTTTTGTTTTTGCTATTTATATCGCACCAATAGTAGCTGGATTTTTTGCTCCAATCGCACAATTCATAACATCAAAACCATCTGGAATCAGAGCAGATGGGCTCAGTCTTGTATTGGTCGGCGGCTCTTTTTATTTTTGGCAAATCATGCTCACGACACTGCTGATTGTCAGTTTTTCTGTTATTAGTTTTTATAGCTCCAAGACCATGAGTGACACGGCTCACGCTTACTATTGCGCGGAGAAAAAAGAAGTGAAACTATCCGCATTTTATTTTGCTAGCGACAAGATTGGGCAGAAGTTATCTGTGGTTTTTGGTTATTTACTCGGATTCATAATGCTTTTCGGGGTGTTTTTATGAGCTATATATTGATAATTCTAGCTCCATTTATCGGCGGATTGGTGTATGGATGTGAGAGAAAACTAAAAGCGAGATTTCAAGGCAGAAAAGGCCCGCCCCTGCTTCAGCCGTTTTTTGATTTTTTCAAACTGGCAAACAAGAGGACGGTTGTTGTCCATGATTTTCACGCTAGGCTTGGAGTTCTTCATTTTGTGGCAGTATATATGTCGCTTTTGCTGCTTTTTTTTGGTAGTGATTTGCTTATAGTGATATTTGTTCATCTTTGTGCGACACTATTTTTGGTCAGTGCGGCATACTCTGCAAATAGTGTTTTTAGCCATATTGGAGCTAGCAGAGAGCTTGTTGTGGTGAGTATATATGAGCCGATTTTTGTAATTTGTGCAGTTGTCTTTAGCCTCAGCGGTGGCTCTTTTGATGTCTCGCATATCATCTCGTCATCCCCAGCATTTTTCCATTATCCAGTTGTTTTTGTCGCACTTCTGGCTGCGATTGCACTAAAGCTCAAAAAGTCGCCTTTTGATGCCGCTGAGGCTCATCAAGAGATTGTCGGAGGGGCTGAGATAGAGTATAGTGGTCTGTATTTTGAGGCAATATATACGGCAAAATGGCTTGATTATATTTTGGCTTACTCATTTTGTTTTTTGTTTGGTGGGTCAAACTTTGTGCTCGGTGGGTGTTTGGCGGTTTTTGCATTTGTAGTGATAAATATCATTGACAACTCTACAGCTAGGCTCAAATACGAAGATGTGGTCAAGGTTTTTGTAAAATTTGTCTATCCAGCTGTCATCTTAAATATCATTATCACGGGGTGGTTGGGATGAATTGGCTACAAAAACTACTCAGATTTGGAGCCAAAAAATCACCTTGGATACTCCACTACAACGCGGGTAGTTGCAATGGTTGTGATATAGAAATCCTAGCTTGCCTCGCCCCCAAATACGACATCGAGAGATTTGGCGCCATAAACAAAGGCAATCCAAAACAATCCGACATCCTGCTAGTAACAGGTCCCGTGACAAAACGCTCTAGGGAGAGAGTGGTGGAGCTGTACTCACAAATGCCTGAGCCAAAAGTCGTAATAGCAGTAGGCTCTTGCGCATCTACGGGCGGAGTGTTCCGAGGTATGTACAATGTCGAAGATGGGTTGGATAGGTATATCCCCGTGGATGTTTATATTCCAGGTTGCGCGACTCATCCCGAGCAGATAATAGACGGGGTGGCTGAGGCTATAGGTATCTTGGGGCAAAAAACAAGAGAGTTTGAGATGGCAAAAAAACTAATGAAAACACCAACAAACCCAGATGCGATAGAGAGGTCTGAGCTAGTGACGAGGATAGAGAATGAGTAAAATAACAATCCCAAAAGAGGAACTGTCCAACACTATTAGAGGTTTCTTTGATGCGTCAAGACACCATTTGACATCCATTCACGGGCTGGATGTTGGTGGTGTGGTAGAGATACAATGGGTATTTTCTGCGAGAGATGGCTCTGGAATGAGTGTTTTTGCATCTGTCTATGAGTATGTAGACACTGTTCCATCATTTCGTGATATTTTGCCATCGTCTTGGATACATGAGGCAGAGATAAAAGATATGTTCGGACTCGATGTCGATGGGGCGGAATTTGGATTGTTCCTAGAAAAAGATGGTGTAAAAGCACCGCTGAGGAAGCAGAATGTCTAAAACAATAAATATTCCTCTAGGGTCGCAACATATAGCGCTTCTGGAGCCCGTGCATTTTACTTTCGAGTGCGAAAATGAGCAGATTATCGGTGCAAGTGCAGATGTTGGATATGTACATCGCGGGGTTGAGTTGGCGTGCTCTAGCAAGTTTCGATTCAAACAGGTCGGGTATGTGGTGTCCCGTGTTTGTGGGCTTTGTGCTATTATTCACGCTACTTGCTACACCCTTGCAGTCGAAAGTATAATGAAGGTTGAGGTTAGCAAAAAGGCTCAGTGGCTCAGGATTTTGGCAAACGAGTTAGACCGTATCCACTCACACCTGCTTTGTCTCTCGCATACAGCAGAAAATGCAGGTTTTGAAGCGCTTTTTATGCAAACGATGAAGGACAGAGAGCTGGTTTTGGAGGTGCAAGAAGCGCTTTATGGCAATAGGGTACAGTTCGATTATGTGACGATTGGCGGTGTGAATCGAGACTTGGACGCTCAGATGGTGGTGATTATCAAAGAAAAATTGAGCAAGCTAGAACAAAAAATTGACAATATTTTTTCACTTTTTACGACCAATCCATCTTTGTCGCTCAAATACAAAGGCATCGGTACAATTTCGCTCGAAAAAGCCCAGCTTTTCAGTACGATAGGACCGATAGCGAGAGCTAGTGGTCTAGCTATGGATGTCAGAGCGGATAGTGGCTATCTACCTTATGCAGATGTCGGCTTTGAGATGATTTTGGAAAGTAGTGGTGATGTCCATGCTAGAAATCTTGTGAGGCTCAGAGAGATAAAAAACTCCCTTGCGATGATAAAAAATATCATTGATGGTTTGCCAGAGGGAGATACGATGGCAAAGGTTTCTGGCGCTCCTGATGGTGAAGCTTATATGAGAGTTGAAGCACCTAGGGGTGAGTGTTTTTATTATGTCAAAGGGGTCAAAGCGCAGACGCTTGACAGGGTAAAAATCAAAACTCCGACTTTTGCTTGCATTCCTGCGATGATAGATACTTTTGTGGGCTCAAACTATGCTGATGCTCCAGCTATCTTGGCGTCTTTTGACCCATGTATGTCATGTACGGCGAAGTGATTATGTTTAGTCTTGTTTTTGCAAAGCTATCATTTTTGAATTCTCAGTCTCGCTTGTCCTCGACCTGCGGTCTGCGGGACCTTCGACATCGAAATCAAAAATCGCTTTGCGCGAAAGTGAGTTATTGGCTATGAAATCAGCAATCTTAAACACACTAAAAAACTTTTTCACCACTCCGTCGACTAGAAACTACCCTTTTGACAAAGAGCCAAAGGCTGATGGTTACCGAGGGTTGATAGTTTATGATGAGCAAAAATGTATCTCTTGCTTGCAGTGCGAAAAAGTCTGTCCGCCAGGCGCGATACTTTTTACCCAAAATATAGAAAGCGGGGCGTACACCTATCACTACAATCCATACCTATGTATCTATTGTGCTGAATGTGTGAGAAACTGCCCAGACAAAGCAGACGCACTATCTCAAGTAGACAATCTCAAGCCTCCAGCTCTAAAAATGCAGGATGTGAATGATTATTGGTTTGAGCTGGAAGAGCTGGCAAAAAGTAGCAAAGAAGAGTATAGAAGACAAAAAGCACTGAAAAAATCTCAAACAGGGGAAGAAAATGCAACGACCAAAACTACCTGATGACCCGCGATACAAAGCGCTAGACCGCACAATGAGAAAGTTGGGTTACGACCGACACGCGCTGATAGAAACAATGCACAGCGCTCAAGAAACATTTGGATTTTTGGAAGACGAGGCTCTGAGGTTTATATCTCGCTCCCTGAAGCTTCCGCTATCAAAAGTGTATGGAGTGGCGACTTTTTATAGCCATTTTACGCTCAAGCCAAAAGGTGAACATATCTGTGTCGTGTGTACGGGGACGGCTTGTTATATCAAAGGCGCAAACAAAATACTAGACAACATCTGCAAAAAACACAAAATCAAAGATGGCGAAACGACAAGCGATAACAAACTCTCGCTATTGACTGCTAGAT